>NZ_JBEZJP010000286.1:0-10638 GCF_040653175.1 Actinomadura sp. NPDC048032 | reverse complement strand
CCGGCACGAGGCCGAGTCCCCCCGCCCCGCCCCCCGCCCGCCGCGGCGGCGCGGGGCCGCGCCGCCGCACGGAGCTGGCGGCGTTCCTGCGCAGCCGGCGCGAGCGGATCAGCCCCGAGGACGTGGGGATGCCCCCGGGCCCGCGGCGCCGCACGCCCGGCCTGCGCCGCGAGGAGGTCGCCCAGCTCGCCGGAGTCGGCGTCACCTGGTACACGTGGCTGGAGCAGGGCCGCCCGATCAACGCCAGCACCCAGGTGCTGGACGCGGTGGCGCGCACCCTGCGGCTCGACGGAGCCGAGCGCGAGCACCTGTACCGGCTGGCCGACGTCCCCGACGCGGCGGTCGAGGAGCAGGCCGAGAGCCTGCCCGAGGACGTCCAGGGGATCCTGGACGCGCTCGTGCCGCTGCCCGCGGCCGTGGTCAACGCCCGCTCCGACATCCTGGCCTGGAACGCCGCCTTCGCCGCGATCTTCCCGCACCTCGTGAACGCCCCGCCGTGCGAGCGCAACACGCTGTGGAAGATGTTCACGCTGCCGCCGTGCTGCAACCCGGTCGTGAACCTGGAGGACACGGCGTCCGACCACGTCGCCGTCTTCCGGCACCGGTACAGCAGGCATCTGGACGAACCGGGCTGGAAGGACCTCGTCCGGCGCCTTCAGGCGGCCAGTCCCCTGTTCGCCCGGCTGTGGGCGTCCCACGACGTGGCGCTGCCGGGGCCGAGCGCCAAGGTCTTCCGGCACAGCGCCGTCGGCGAGATTCGCACCCGCACCACGAGCATGGACATCACCGCGTCGCCGAACGCGCGGCTCGTCGCCTACACGCCGGCCGACGAGGAGAGCCGGGACCGGATCGGCCGGCTGCTCGCCGATCCCGGGGCCGCGGCCACCGACCACCGGCACTGAGCGGCGCCGGGCTCAGTGGCGGGCACGCCGCGCGATCACCACGAGGTCGACGGCGGCGATGACGGCGACCGCCGCGCAGATGCCCGCCGCGGTCATGGAGCCGCCGCCGGAGGCGTCCACCGTGAACACGATCGCGGCGGCGACCGCGCCGACCAGCGCGGCCGTGGACAGCACCGCCCGCAGGAGCAGCGGGCTGCGCGCGGTCAGGGGCTCGTCCCCGCGCGGCTGCTCGTGCGGGTACGGCCCGTGCGACCCGGGGCCGTGCCAGCCCGGGTCCTTCCGGCCGATGTCGTGCCGCTCGGGCTCGCCGAGTTCGGGCTCGTGCCGCTCGGGTTCGTTCCGGTCAGGCTCGTTCCGGTCGGGCTCGTTCCGGTCGGGCTCGTGCCGCCCGGGCTCGTTCCGGTCGGGCTCGTGCCGCCCGGGCCCGTCCGCTCCGGTGCCGCCCACGGCTCACCTGGCGTAGGTGCCGACGAGCGTCCCCGACGCGACGACCTTGTCCTCGACGGCGGTGCGCAGGTCCTCGGCGGTGAAGCCGTCGCGCAGCCCGGACGGCTCCGCCAGCCCGTACAGCCGGAAGAAGTACCGGTGCGGGTCGTCGCCCGCCGGGGGCTTCGGCCCGCCGTAGCCCTCGGAGCCGTAGTCGTTGCGCCCGAGGACGGCGCCGGTCGGCCGCTCCCCGGCGTCCAGGCCGGTGGTCACCGGGTCGATGCCGGCGAGCAGCCAGTGCGCGAACGTGCCGGCCGGGGCGTCGGGGTCCTCGCACGCCAGCGCCAGTTCCACGACCTCCTCGGGCGCGGGGGACCACTCCAGCGGCGGCGAGAGGTCCCCGCTGTCGTGGGAGTAGTCCGACGGCATGAGCGTGTGGTCGCGGAACGCGGCGCTCCTCAGCGTCATCTCTTCCATAGGGCGCTCGTGCCCCGTCACGCGCGGTCGATGCACGCGCCGTCCCGGTCGACCCGCAGGTCAGCCCGCGCTGGAGGCCGCCCAGATGTTGATCCCCGCCTCGACGGCGTCCCGGTCGATCGCGGCCAGCTCGTCCGGGGTGAAGTCGAGCCGGTCGAGGGCGGCGAGGTTCTCCTCCAGCTGCGCGACGCTGCTCGCGCCGATCAGCGCCGAGGTGACCCGGCCGTCCCGCAGCGACCAGGCCAGCGCCATCTGGGCGAGCGACTGCCCGCGCCCCTCGGCGATCCGGTTCAGCGTCCGCACGTGCCGCAGGTTGTCCTCGGTGAGCAGGCTGGTGGACAGCGACGTCCCCCTGCTCGCCCGGGAGCCCTCCGGGACCCCGTCGAGGTACTTGCCGGTCAGCATCCCCTGCGCCAGCGGTGAGAACGCGATGCAGCCGGCGCCCTCCCGGTCGAGCGTGTCGAGCAGCCCGCCCTCGATCCAGCGGTTGAGCATCGAGTAGGACGGCTGGTGGATGAGCAGCGGGGTCCCCATCTCCCGCAGGATCGCCGCCGCCTCGGCGGTGCGCTCGGGGGAGTAGGACGAGATCCCGGCGTAGAGGGCCTTGCCGGACCGGACGGCCCGGTCCAGCGCCCCCATCGTCGCCTCCAGCGGCGTCTCCGGGTCGAAGCGGTGGCTGTAGAAGATGTCGACGTAGTCGACGCCCATCCGGCGCAGCGACTGGTCGAGGCTCGCGAGCAGGTACTTGCGCGACCCCCACTCGCCGTACGGGCCCGGCCACATGTCGTACCCGGCCTTGGTCGAGATGATGATCTCGTCCCGGTACGGGGCGAGGTCCTCGCGCAGGATCCGGCCGAAGTTGGTCTCCGCGGACCCGTACGGCGGGCCGTAGTTGTTGGCGAGGTCGAAGTGGGTGACGCCGAGGTCGAACGCGCGCCGCAGGATGGCCCGCTGGACGTCCAGCGGCCGGTCGTCGCCGAAGTTGTGCCACAGGCCCAGCGAGATCGCCGGGAGCCTCAACCCGCTCCGCCCGCACCGCCGGTAGGGGAGCCGCTCGTATCGCTCACTATCTGCCACGAAGGTCATGGTCAGGAGTATTTCAGGACAAGCGGCTCACCGGACGCGGCGCCGGTGCCCGTCGGGACCGTCCTCCCCCCGAGGGTGATCCGCGTCACCGACCGCGGCGGCGGGCGGCGGCGCGGGAGTACACAAAGGAACGAGGCCCCGACTGTCATGTCTGCGAGGGTGAAGGGGGCTGTGAAGTGGCAAGAATGGTCTGAGATCTGGACGAGGAGGTCCCAGTGGTCGTGCTGCGCAGTTATGTGTCGGGTTCCTGGCGTGCCCCGGAGGAGGAGGGGGCGCCGTTGCACGACGCCGTCACCGGGGAGGAGGTCGCCCGGATCTCCTCGGCGGGGGTCGACATGGGCGCCGCCCTGGAGTACGGGCGGTCCGTCGGCGGCCCGGTGCTGCGGGAGCTGACGTTCCACCAGCGCGCGGCCCTGCTGAAGGCGGTCGCGTCCCACCTGCGGGAGCACCGCGAGGAGTTGTACGCCCTGTCGGCCATGACGGGCGCGACGCTGAACGACTCGAAGTTCGACGTCGACGGCGGCATCGGCGTCCTGTTCGCCTACGCGAGCAAGGGCAAGCGGGAACTGCCGAACGACACGGTGCTCGTCGAGGGCGACGTGGAGCCGCTCGGCAAGGGCGGGACGTTCGTCGGGCAGCACCTGTGCACGCCGTCGCGCGGCGTCGCGGTGCAGATCAACGCGTTCAACTTCCCGGTGTGGGGCCCGCTGGAGAAGCTCGCGCCCGCGTTCCTCGCGGGGGTGCCGAGCCTGATCAAGCCGGCGAGCCAGACCGCCTACCTGACCGCCCGGCTGGTCGAGCTGATCGTCGAGGCCGGGATCCTGCCCGAGGGCTCGGTGCAGATGGTCTGCGGCGAGCCCCGCGACCTCCTCGACCACCTCACCGAGCAGGACATCGTCGGGTTCACCGGTTCGGCGTCCACCGCCCGGCTCCTGCGCACCCACCCCGTCATCGTGGGGAACGCGGTGCGGTTCAACGCCGAGGCCGACTCGCTGAACTGCTCGGTCCTCGGGCCGGACGCGACGCCCGGCACGAAGGAGTTCGACCTCTACGTCAGGCAGCTCGCCACGGAGATGACCGTGAAGGCGGGCCAGAAGTGCACGGCGATCCGCCGGGCGCTCGTCCCCGCCGCCCTGATCGACGACGTCGCCGAGGCCGTCCGGGAGCGGCTGGCGAAGGTCACGGTCGGGAACCCGTCCGACCCGTCCGTGCGGATGGGCGCCCTCGCCACGCTCGACCAGCGCGAGGAGGTGCGGCGCTCCCTGAAGGCCCTCATGGACGCGGGCAGCGTCGTGTTCGGCGACCCCGAGCGGGTCGAGGTCGTGGGCGCGGACGCCGAGCGCGGCGCGTTCATCTCCCCGGTCCTGCTGCGCGCCGACGACGCGGGCCGCGCCGAGCCGCACGAGGTCGAGGCGTTCGGGCCGGTCAGCACCCTGATGCCCTACGAGGGCGCCGAGCAGGCCGTCGAGCTCGCCGCGCGCGGGCGCGGCAGCCTCGCCGGGTCGGTCGTGACCGGCGACGAGGAGTTCGCCCGGAAGGTCGTGCTCGGCGCCGCGCCGTGGCACGGCCGGCTGCTCGTGCTGAACGCCGAGGACGCCCAGGAGTCGACCGGGCACGGCTCGCCGCTGCCCGCCCTCGTCCACGGCGGCCCCGGGCGGGCCGGCGGCGGCGAGGAGATGGGCGGGATCCGCGGGGTGGTGCACCACATGCGGCGCACCGCCGTCCAGGCCGGGCCGGCGATGCTCACCTCCATCACCGGGCGCTGGGTCCCCGGCACCGACCGGACCGTCACCGACGTCCACCCGTTCCGCAAGCACCTGGAGGACCTGCGCGTCGGCGACACCGCCGTCGGCGGCCCCCGGGTCGTCACCCTCGACGACGTGGAGCACTTCGCCGAGTTCACCGGCGACACCTTCTACGCCCACACGGACGAGGAGGCCGCCGCGGCGAACCCGTTCTTCGGCGGGCGCGTCGCCCACGGCTACCTCGTCGTGTCGTTCGCGGCCGGGCTGTTCGTGGAGCCGTCCCCGGGGCCCGTCCTGGCGAACTACGGCCTGGAGAACCTCCGGTTCCTCACGCCCGTCAAGCCGGGCGACGAGCTGACCGTCACCCTGACGGCCAAGCAGATCTCGCCGCGCGAGGGCGCCGACTACGGCGAGGTCCGCTGGGACACCGACGTCACGAACCAGGAGGGGGCCTCGGTCGCCAAGTACGACGTCCTGACGCTGGTGGCCAAGCGCCCGCGGCACGACTGATCTTCGGGCCTGGGGGCCCGGCCCGCGGGATGATACGCATGAGGGGAGGCGTCTGCGGGGGAGACGGTCACGTTCAGCGCTGAACGGGGTGCGCCCATGATCAGTCCCCTGCACATCCAGACCGTGCGCGAGGTCGTCCGCACCGGCTCGTTCGCGGACGCGGCCCGCAACCTCGGCTACACCGCGTCCGCCGTCTCCCAGCAGATCGCCGCGCTGGAGCGCGCCTGCGGCCTGGTGCTGTTCGAGCGCCGGGCGCGCAGCGTGCGCCCGACGAGCGCCGCGTTCCTGATGGTCAGCAAGGGCAACGACGTGCTGTCGGCCCTCGACACCCTGGAGCGGGAGCTGCGCACGGTCGCCAGCGGCGAGCGCGGCGCCCTGCAGCTCGGCAGCTTCCCGACCGCCAGCGCCCGGATCCTGCCGCGGGTGCTGGCGGAGCTGTCGCGGGTGCGGCCCGGCATCGACATCACGCTGGCCGAGGGGGAGCCGGACGAGCTGCTGCCCGAGCTGCTCGACGGCGACCTCGATCTCCAGCTCGCGTACCGGTACGACCTGTTCCCGCGCACCTGGCCCGACCAGATCGTGGAGACGCCGGTGATGGACGAGAACCTGGTGCTGTGCGTCCCGCGGGACCACCCCCTCGCCGGGGGCCGCACCGTCCGGCTCCGCGACCTGCGGTCGGAGACGTGGATCGCGAGCCGCCCGGAGAGCGCGGGCGCGCAGGCGCTGCTGCGGTTGTGCGGCACCGCCGGGTTCGTCCCCGACATCGCGTTCCGCAGCAACGACTACGCCGTGGTGTGCGGGCTGGTCGGCTGCGGCCTCGGCATCGCGCTCGTCCCGGCGCTCGGCTGCGTCCCCGCGCCGGGGCTGAGGACGCTGCGGCTCAGCCGTCGCAGCCCGCGGCGGCACGTCACCGTGCTGCGCCGCGTCACCAACACCAACCCGCTCGTCAAGGACGCCATGCGCGGCCTCATCGAGGTCGCCCGGGGCGTCCAGAGCGAGGTCGGGGGCGCCACCGGCCCTTGAGCTCCATCGCGGCGCGGACGCGCTCCTGGGCGAGCGCGACGGCGGCCTCGTGCGTCGTCGTGCCCTGCGCGCGGGCCGCGTCGAGGACCCGGCCGGTGTTGTCGCGCATCTTCGCCGAGACCGCGGCGAACACCGCGTCCGGGTCGGGGCGGAACGCCGAGTAGCGTGCGTCCATCGCGAACGCCGCCGCGACGACGCCGCCCGCGTTGGCGACGAAGTCCGGCACGACCGTCACGCCGCGCTCGGCGAGGACGCGCTGCGCCGCCCGCCCGGTGGGCAGGTTCGCGCCCTCCACCACGATCGACGCCCGGACGTCCGCGGCCGCCTCCTCGTCGATGACGTCCTGGAGCGCGGCCGGGACGAGGACGTCGGCCGGGACCGACAGCTCGGCGCCGGGGGGCAGCAGCCGCCCGCCGTACTCCCGCACCGCCGCGTCGCCCGCCTCGGCGCGCAGGGCGAGGAGCCGTCCGACGTCCAGGCCGTCCGGGTCGTGCAGCGCGCCGTGCACGGTCGAGACCGCCACGACCGCCGCGCCCAGCTCGTCCAGGCGCCGCGCCGCCGCGTGCCCGACCGCGCCGAACCCCTGCACCGCGACGCGCGCGCCCCGCAGGGACATCCCCGCGTGCCGGGCGGCGGCGTCGGCCGCCTCCGCGACACCGAAGCCGGTCACGCCCAGCTCGTCGTAGGGCATGCCGCCGAGGACGTGCGGGGTGCCGACGGCCGCGCCCCGGTCGTCCAGCTCGTCCTGGACGATCGCCGCGTCCCGCTCCGACAGCCCCATGTCGAGGCCCGCCACGTACCGGCGGGGGATCTCCTGCGCCAGCGCCCGGACGAACGCGCGCAGGACCGCCTCCCGGTCGGACGAGGCGGGGTCCGCCGCGATCCCGGCCTTGGCGCCGCCGAAGAACAGGTCGACGCCCGCCCACTTGTAGGTCATCACTCGGGCGAGCCGCGCCACCTCCGCGACCGTCACCGACGGGCTCATCCGCATGCCGCCCTTGCCCATGCCGCGGGCGGTGTTGTCGATGACGAGCACGCCCCGCATCCCGGTCCGGGCGTCGGAGACGCACACGACCCGCTCGGGGCCCCACTCGTCCATCATCGCGAGCACGTCAGACACAGTTGTTCTCCGGGCGCAGGGCGTCGCCGGCGAAGCGCGCGGCGCTCAGGGGGGCGACGTCGGTGAAGGGCGCGCGGCCGAGGTACAGGTCGCGGACGACCTCGCCGACCGCCGGGCCCTGGAGGAAGCCGTGGCCGGAGAAGCCGGCCGCGTAGAGGAACCGCGACACCGACGCGTCCTCGCCGATGAGCGCGTTGTGGTCGGGCGTCATCTCGTAGAGGCCGGCCCAGCCGCCGGTCAGGCCGGCGTCGAGCAGGCGCGGCGCCCGGGCGCCGATCGCCTCGGCGAGCCGGGGGAGCCACGCGTCGGACCGGCTCAGCCGGAAGCCGGGGCGCTCGTCGGGATCGGACATGCCGAGCATCAGGCCCTCGCCCTCCGCGTGGAAGTAGAACGACGTCGCGAAGTCGATCGTCATCGGCACGGGGCGCGGCAGGTCCGGGAGCGGCCCGGTGAAGACGATCTGGCGGCGCAGCGGCTCGACCGGGAGGTCGACGCCGGCCATCCGCCCGACGGCCGCCGACCAGGCCCCCGCCGCGCAGACCACGGCGGGCGTGCGGATGCGCCCCCGCGTGGTCCGGACGGCCCTGATCTCACCGCCGCCGGTCTCGATGCCGACGACCTCGCAGCCGGTGCGGATCACCGCGCCGTGCCGCCGCGCGCCCGTCGCGTACCCGAGGACGACCGACTCCGGCGTGCAGTGCCCGTCGTCGGGGGAGAACGCGGCGGCCAGCAGCCCGTCGGGGACGATCAGCGGCGACAGCCGGCGGGCCTCCGCGACCGAGACCATCCGGCTCGGGACGCCCAGCTCGTTCTGCAGGGCCACGCCCGCCTCGAACGCCGCGACGTCCTCGGGCCGCGACAGCAGGAACAGGTACCCGACGCGGTGCAGGTCGATCTCCTGGCCGGGCCGCCGGGAGAACCGGGCGAACGCCTCCAGGCTGCGGGCGCCGAGCCGGATGTTGACCTCGTCGGAGAACTGGGCCCGCACCCCGCCCGCCGCCTTGCACGTCGAGCCCGACCCGAGCGCGTCCCGCTCGACGAGGACCACGCGCCGCACTCCCGCCTCGGCGAGGTGGAACGCGATGCTCGTCCCCATCACGCCGCCGCCGATGACGACGACGTCGGCCTCCGTCTCCGCCCCGGTCCCCACGGCCGCCCCCTACAGCCGGAAGCCGAGGTCGGGGGTGATCTCAAGGACGTCCATCTGCGCCTTCTGCAGCCGCCCCGAGGTGTCCCAGTTCATCGACTGCCAGCGGGTGAACTGGTCCAGCACCCACATGCCCGACTGGCGGCTGCCGTTGCCCGAGCGCCCGTTCCCGCCGAACGGCAGGTGCGCCTCCGCGCCGGAGGTGGAGTTGTTGACGCTCACCATCCCTGCCGAGATCCGCCGGCGGAACGCGAAGACCTTCGCCGGGTCGCCGGTGTAGATCGAGGCGGACAGGCCGTAGCCGGGGGCGTTGGCGAGGGCGATCGCCTCGTCCAGGGTCCGGTAGGCGGCGACGCCGACGATCGGCCCGAACGCCTCGTGCGTGAACAGCGCGTCGCCGGGCCCCACCCCGTCGACGATCACCGGGTGGTAGAACAGCCCCGCCTCCGGGTCCCCGGCGAAGCCCTCCCGCGGCGCGGCCGCCGTGATCCGCCCGGTGGCCGACGACCCGTGCACGGTGTGGCCCGGCCCGATCCAGCCGAGCGCCTTCTCGAAGCCGTCCGCGAACCGCTCGCTGATCAGCGGCCCGAACAGCACGTCGCCCGCCGGGTCGCCGACGGGCGCGGCGCGCACCGCCTCGTCCAGCAGCCGCACGAACTCGCCGTGCACCGACTCGTGGACGATAGCGGTCCCGAGGGAGGTGCAGCGCTGCCCGGCCGTCCCGAACCCCGAGAACAGGGCGCCCTCGACGGCGAGCGGCAGGTCGGCGTCCTCGGCGACGACCATCGGGTTCTTGCCGCCGAGTTCCAGGCACGGCGTCTGGAGGTGGCGGCCGCACAGCTCCCCGAGCCGCGCGCCGACCTCCGTGGAGCCGGTGAAGCCGACCTTGTCGACGAGCCCCTCGTCCAGCGCCCGCTCCAGGCCGCGGAAGGTCTCGGCGCCGTCGGCGTGGACCACGTTGAGGACGCCGTCCGGCAGCCCCGCGTGGGCGAACAGCTCGTAGAACGCGTCGGCGCAGGCCGCCGCGTACTCGGCGGGCTTCCACACCACCGCGTTCCCGCACAGCAGCGCGGGGACGATGTACCAGGACGGCACCGCGACCGGGAAGTTCCCCGCCGTGACGACGGTGACGACGCCGACCGGGTCCCGGAAGGTGAACAGCTGCTTGTCGGGCATCTCGGACGGGACGGTCTGCCCGTACAGCCGCCGCCCCTCCCCGAGGAAGAACGCGCAGGTGTCGGCGATCTCCTGGACCTCGCCGAGGGCCTCGGCGCGGGGCTTGCCGACCTCCCGGGTGACGAGCGCGGCGAGGGCCGCCTTGTTGGCCTCGACGAGCCGGCCGACCGCGGCGACCGCCTGCCCGCAGACGGGCGCCGGCACGTCGCGCCAGGCGTCCTGCGCCTCGCGGGCGGCGCGGCAGGCGCGCACCAGGTCGCCGGCGTCCGCGAGGGACACCTCCGCGACCGTCTCGGACGTGCGGGACGGGTCGGTGGAACGGTACGAGCGCGGCCCCGCCGGGATCCGGGCGCCGCCGATGACGGAGGAGAGCACGCTCCCAGCCTGAACGGGCCGCCCGCCCGCGCCAAGATCGGGCAGAGCGCGGCTTCCTTACCGCGAGGCCAAGCCGGGCTGAGGCTCTCCCGGGGGCGTCGTTAAGCGATCCTTGGCCAACTCCCCACCGGTTCGCGGCCTCGCGCGGCTTGGCCTCGGCCGGGCGGCGTCCGATGCTCGACACGCGTCCCGATCCGCACCCAGGAGCACGCATGCCCGAGCCCGCCGACGTCCACTTCCTCGAGACGGCCGCGACCCTGGCGCCCTCCGGCGCGCCCGCTCCGCCTGGCGCGCTCACCGGCGAGCGATGCCTGGAGCTGTTCGACGCGCAGCTCGGCAGCCGGCACCTGGACCTCGCCGCCCGGCGCCTCCAGGCGCAGGGCCACGGCTTCTACACGATCGGCTCGGCCGGGCACGAGGGCAACGCGGCCGTCGCGGCCGCCCTCCGCCCGGACGACCCGGCGCTCCTGCACTACCGGTCGGGCGCGTTCTTCCTGGAGCGGGCGCGCCAGGTCCCCGGCGGCGACCCGCTCCGCGACGTCCGGGACGGCGGCGTTCTTCCTGGCGGTGAGCGCGGGCGCGCCGGGCGCGGCCAGCGGGTGGGCGGTGCCGACGGCGACGGACATCGCGTTCGCGCTGGCGGTGCTCGCC
>NZ_JBEZJP010000285.1:0-10667 GCF_040653175.1 Actinomadura sp. NPDC048032 | reverse complement strand
CAGGCGGAGCGGGTCGGTGAGCGGCTCGCCGGCGAGCGCCTCGACGCCATCTACGAGACGCCCCGGGGCCCTTCTTCGCGCGCCCGTGCTGTTCCGGCGCCCCTGTCCTCGACCAGGTCTTCTCGCGCGTGCGGCGGGCGCCTGCCCCAGTGCGGCCTGGTGCCGCGGGGAAGCCGTGCGGACGCGCCGTGACGGGGTCAGCCGGCGCAGTGGTTGCCGCGGTGCAGGCCGTAGCGGGCGGCGATGGTGTAGCGGCCGGGGGTGCGCGCCTCCAGCCGGACGAACTCGCCCGCGCGCGCCAGGCAGGCGTTCCCGCCCGTCGCGCTCAGCCACGGTGACCAGGAGACGCGCAGCAGGACCGACCCGGGCGAGGGCACGTCGACGACGAGCTCGCCGGAGTTGAGGTTCCTGACGAACGCGGGCGGGTCGACCAGCGGCGTGGGGCTCGCGACGCGGTACAGACGCCAGTGCGTGTCCCGCCAGATCTCCGTCAGGTACGGCTGGCCGCCTTCGACGAGGGCGGCCTCCTCCTGCGCCGACCAGTCGACCTCCTGCTCGGGCAGGACGACGTACTGGACGGCCCACTTGTGCAGCCAGTCGCGGTACGAGGCGGGCGTCAGCGCGCCCTTCTCGTAGAACAGCTCGTGGCGCTCGGCGTCGACCTGGCGGTTCCAGCCGCGGGCGAGCGCGAAGTGGCGGCTGAGGCCGGAGGACTCCCAGTGGGAGCGCAGCGGGACGACCTCGATGCGCGCGTCGTCCGCGCCGACGGCGCCCAGCTCGGCGACGAGGCCGCGGGCGTGGTCGGCGGCGGTGGCCGCGGGCTCGGTGTGGATGAGGTCGTCGACGGGCTTCACGACCTGCCAGGACGCCGTCACGATGAACGCCAGCGACAGCACGGCGATGCGCGCCCGCCCGTGGGCGCGCGCGACCGCCGACAGCAGGAACATGCCGCCGAACAGCAGCGAGAGGCGCTCGACGTTGCTGCCGATGGGGGAGGGGATCAGCCAGGTCAGCAGGATCCCGGCCAGGTAGACGGCGGCGCCGGTCCGCACGAACCTCCAGCTCTTCGGAGCGCAGAACAGGATCGCGGCGACGCTGGTGACGGCGGGCAGCACGATCGCGTCCAGGGAGATCGGCTGGACGCCGCTGAACGGGAAGAGCAGGCTGGTGGTGCCGACCACGACGGGCAGGCCCACGGCGACGCAGACGCCGGCGCGGCGGCGTCCGGTCAGGAAGAGCGCGGCGGCCAGCACCAGCAGGAACAGGCCGGCCACGGGGCTCGCGAGCGAGGCCAGCAGGCTCAGCACGACCATCGCCGCGGCGCGCAGGGCGGGCGTGCCGCGCGGGGTGAACGCCACGATGGTCGCCATGAGCGCGAACATCAGCCCGAGGCCGAACGTGACGCGGCCGGAGGCGGCGTTGCAGGTGAGCGCGAAGGCGGCCCAGAGGGAGGCGGGCAGCGCGACCGGGGCCCGGAACTGCTTGAGCAGGTAGGCGGTGAGCGTGGCGCAGATCGTGCCCGTGATCACCGCGACCGTGCGGATGCCGAACAGCGCCATCAGATACGGCGACACGAGGCTGTAGGAGGCGGGGTGCATCCCGCCGTACCAGGCGAAGCTGTAGGCCGCGCCGGGGTGCTTCCAGGCGAAGTCCGTCCACGCGGCCTGCGCGGCGAGGTCGCCGCCCTCGGTCGCGAGGAACAGCCCCCACACCAGGTGCAGGACGGCGGCGGCCAGCGTGGCGGCGACCACGGGGTGGCGTGCCCGCTTCTTCCACCGGGAGGCGGCCGCGGGGCTTGGAGAACGGCGTGACACCCCGTTGCTGACCGGGGCGTCCGTCCGCTCATGGGCATGAGCTGTGGTCACATCGCCTGCAAGGCTCGTCGGACGGCGAGGGTGCGGACGGCGTCGGGCAATGGGCCGGAGGACGCGCACCCGTTCAAACGGACCAACCCTAGCGTGCGACTCCGGGTGTCGGATCGATCTGGTAGGACGGGGGGCGTGACGAAGGACGGCGGGGGAACGGACCTGATCCCGGGGCTGGACGCCCTTCCGGGCGCGGCCGCCCCCAAGGCGGGCCGGTCCGGGAAACCCGCCGCGCCGGGGAAGAAGGCGGCGGGGAAGAAGGGGGCGCGCCGTCCGGCCGCGGAGCTGCCCGTCGCGCGGATCGCGGTCGACATGTCGCTCCCGCACCTCGACCGCCCCTTCGACTACCTGGTCCCCGCCGAGCTCGACGCCAAGGCGGTTCCCGGCTGCCGCGTGCGGGTGCGCTTCGCGGGCCAGCTCGTCGACGGCTTCCTGCTGGAGCGGGTCGCCGAGAGCGGCCACGGCGGCAAGCTGCTGTTCCTGGAGAGGGTGACCTCGCCCGAGCCCGTCCTGACTCCGGAGATCGTCACGCTGGTGCGGGAGGTGGCCGACCGCTACGCGGGCACGTTCGCGGACGTCCTGCGGCTCGCCGTCCCTCCCCGGCACGCCCGCGTCGAAGCCGAGCCCGTGGAGGAGGGCGTCCCCGCACTGCCCGGGGCGCCCGACGCCGGCGTGTGGCGGGAGTACCCGGCGGGGGAGTCCTTCGTGAACGCGCTGGCCGGCGGGAGGGCGCCGCGGGCCGTGTGGAGCGCGCTGCCCGGCCCCGACTGGACGGCGGCCATCGCTCGCGCGGTCGCCGCCACGTTGAGCGGAGGGCGCGGCGCGCTCGTCGTCGCCGCCGACGGGCGCGACGTGGCGCGCATCGACGCGGCGCTGGAGGCGGAGCTGGGGGAGGGGCTGCACGTCGCCCTGACGGCGGAGCTGGGCCCTGCGGAGCGCTACCGGAGGTGGCTCGCCGTCCTGCGCGGCAAGGCGCGGGCGGTCGTCGGCACGCGCGCCGCCATGTTCGCGCCCGTCGCCGACCTGGGGCTGGTCGTGCTGTGGGACGACGGCGACGACGTCCACGCCGAGCCGCACGCGCCGTATCCGCATCCCCGCGACGTGCTCGCCCTGCGCGCGCACCGGTCCGGGGCCGGCGCCCTGATCGGCGGGTTCACCCGGACGACCGACGCGACGCAGCTCGTGGAGACCGGCTGGGCCCACGCGCTCGCCGCCGACCGGAACCGCGTCCGGGCGAGGATGCCGCGCGTCCGCTACGTGGGGGAGGACGCGCAACTCGCCCGGGACGCCGCCGCCCGCACCGCGCGCCTGCCGAACATCGCCTTCGAGGCGGCCCGGCAGGCGCTGGAGAGCGGGCCCGTGCTCGTCCAGGTGCCGAGGCGCGGATACGTTCCGGGCATCGCCTGCGGGAGGTGCCGCACCCCGGCGCGCTGCCAGACCTGCCAGGGGCCGCTGGCGCTCGCCTCGTCGCACGCGGCCCCCTACTGCGGCTGGTGCGGCCACATCGCGGGCGACTGGCACTGCCCCGAATGCGGCTTCTTCCAGGTGCGCGCCGTCGTGGTGGGCGCCAAACGCACGGCGGAGGAGCTCGGCCGGGCGTTCCCCGGCGTGCCCGTGCGCACCTCGGGGCGGGAGGCCGTCCTCGACCGGGTCGGTCCGGAACGGGCTCTCGTGGTGGCGACGCCCGGGGCCGAGCCTCCGGCGGAGGGCGGATACCCGGCCGCGCTGCTGCTGGACGGCTGGGTCCTCCTCGGCCGGCCTGACCTGCGCGCCGGCGAGGAGACGCTGAGGCGCTGGATGAACGCGGCGTCGCTCGTCCGCCCGCAGGGCCCGGTGATCGTGGCGGCGGAGGGGGCGCTGCCCGCGGTCCAGGCCCTCGTGCGCTGGGATCCGGTCACGTACGCGGAGCGGGAACTCGCCGAGCGCAGGGAGGTGGGGTTCCCGCCCGCCGCGCGCATGGCGTCGCTCACCGCGTCCCCGGCCGCCATACGGGAGCTTCTGGCCGACACCCGGTTGCCCGACGGCGCGGAGGTCCTCGGTCCCGTTCCCGTCCCGCAGGCGGGCACGGAGGCCCAAGACAAGGAACGCGCGCTGATACGAGTACCCCGCGCCGGGGGGAACGCCCTGGCGCGCGCGCTGAAGGAAGCCCAGGGCGTGCGCAGCGCACGCAAGGCCACGGAGACCGTCCGCGTCCAGATCGACCCCCTCGAACTGATCTGACGCTGCAAACTCAACCGGCGCCGCGGAGCTCGACCAGTGCCGCGGAACTCGATCACGCTGTAACTCGACCGACTCCATGGGACACGAGTGATCCCGTGGCCTCGACCGAGGCGACTCGGCCGACTCGGGGGCTCAACCGACCCCGGGGAACGCGGCTGACCAATAGGGTTCTGGCGTGGCCGACAACTGGGTGGAGACCACCGCGGGCGACCTGCGGCGGTGGTCGGACGAACGCGGCGAGGCGCTTGACGAGCAGGGTGTCCGCATCCTGCTCGACCTGGCGCGTGAGGAGATGGGCCTCGCGGGCCCGGAGGCGCTGGAGCCGCGGCACGTCCGCGAACTGCTCCTGGAGGTCTTCCCCGAGTCCGTGGTCGCCGGGCGCGACGACGTCCCCACCATCCTGGACGCGCTCCGCCGGGTCGTCGCCTACCTGCGCGACACCGGCGCCGTCCCGGCCCCGGCCGCCGACGCGCTGGCGGCGGAGATCGACCGGACCGGCCCCGAGTTCGCCGAGGTCGTCGCGGCCGTCGACAGCGAGGAGCGGCAGGCGGCGGCCGAGGTCGTCGCCGGGCTGATGCAGGCCGACGGGATCGACCTGGACGACGGCGACGCCGTCGACGCGTGGATGCGCGACTTCGAGGCGCTCCCGGAGGAGGAGCGCTTCGCCCGCACCGAGGAGTACCTGCGGCAGGCGGGGGACCTGGTGGTCCCGCCCGTCCGGCTGGCGCCGCAGGCCGAGGTCGCGGACGCGGCGCGGCGGTCGGGCCTCGCCGAGGCGGTCCTGGCCCTGGCCCGCTGGACGGGCGAGCGCCCGCTGACCGAGCACGGCATGCTCACCGAGCCCGACGCCGAGGCCGCGCGCCGCGCCCTCGGCCTGGACGCGCCGCGGCGCCACGGGCGGCTGGAGGACGACGGCGCGCTGGAGCGGCTGTGGTGGGCCGCCGTCGAGGCGAAGGTCATCGACGCCGGGGACGGCCGCGCCTCCCCGGGCCCCGCGCTGCCGGGCCTCGAATCGGGCGACGACGCGGCCCTGCTCACCGCCTGGTTGCCGCTGTTCGACGCCGCCGTCGTGCCCGGCCACGACTACGCCGACGGCCTGGACGCGGTCGAACTCGTCCAGAACGAGCTGACCGGCGTCCTCATCCACCTGTACGAGCAGGAGGAGCCGTCCGGGCCGGACGCCCTCGCCGAGGCGCTGCTGGGCCACATCGAGGAGGCCTACGACCTCAGCGACGCCGACACCATGCACGCGCTCGTGGCGGACGCCCTCGCCCTGGAGCTGGCGGCCCTGGAGGACTGGGGCGTCATCGAGGCGTCCGGCGCGGGCCGGGCGCTGACGCCGCTCGGGGTGTGGGCGGTGCGGGAGCTGCTCCTCGCGGACGGGTTCACCGCCCCGGTCATCGGCGAGCTGGCCGGCGCCCGCGCGTCCGAGCTCGTCGCGGGGCTCACCTGGTACCGGCCTGACGCCGCCGACGAGGAGATCGACGGCTGGCTGGCGTCCCACGACTCCAAGGACGCCGCCGCCGACCTGCTGGACGTCATGCGGACCGGCGGTCCCGGCGCCCGCAACCTCGCCGCCGCCGTCCTGCACCGCGTCGGCCCCGAGGCCGCCGGGGTGGTCCGCGCCGCGCAGGAGCACCCGCTCGTGGCGCCCTACGCCGCGATGTGGCTGAACGCCGCGGGCGACCCGGCGGGGCGCGAGCTGGCCCGCGAGGAGTACCTCTGGGTGTTCGTCGACACGGTGGCCGGGATGATGGAGACCGCCGAGCCGGAGGAGGCGGTCGCGGCGGCGCTGGTCGACGCGCCGCCCGGGGCCGAGATGAAGACCATGGTGGACGAGCTCTGGCGCACCCACCATCCCGGTGTGGCCGACGTCCTGGAGGCCCTGGGCGCCCATCACCCCGACAAGGCGACGGCCAAGGCCGCCCGCACCGCCGCCTACAAGGCGCGGTCGGCGCGCCAGAGCGCGCACCGCGGTGTGTGAACGCGGGGTGTGAACATGGCGTGAATGTTCCGGGCCCGCGCCTCCGTAGACTTGGGGGCGCGTCCCAGTGGACCGGTGGCACCCGCAGCGGTCGGGTGGCACTCGCAGTGATCAGCGACATTCGCAGGAAACGGAGTCCCCGTTGGCCGTCAAGCCCATCCGCCTCTTCGGCGACCCCGTGCTGCGCACGCCCGCGGAGCCGGTGAAGGACTTCGACAAGGAGCTGCGCCAGCTCGTCAAGGACCTCACCGACACGATGATCGACGCCCCTGGAGCGGGCCTGGCGGCCCCCCAGCTCGGCGTCGGGCTGCGCGTCTTCACCTACTACGTCGACGACCGCCTCGGGCACGTCGTCAACCCGACGCTCGACCTGTCGGACGAGCAGGAGACCGACGACGAGGGCTGCCTCTCCCTGCCCGGCCTCGCGTTCCCCACGCCCCGCTCCGTCGGGGTGGTGGCGAAGGGCTTCAACATGCACGGGGAGCCCATCACGCTGGAGGGCACCGACCTGCTGGCCCGCTGCGTCCAGCACGAGACCGACCACCTCGACGGGATCATCTTCATCGACCGGATGGACCCCGAGCAGCGCAAGGCCGCGATGAAGGCGATCCGGGAGGCCGAGTGGTTCGGCGAGCCGGCCCCCGTCGTGAAGGAGTCGCCGCACCGCACCCTCGGGAAGGCGATCTAGATGCGGCTGGTCTTCGCCGGGACGCCCGAGACGGCGCTTCCGGCCCTGACGGCCCTTCTGGGGTCGTCGCACGAGGTCGCCGCGGTCGTGACCCGGCCCGACGGGCGTTCGGGGCGGGGGAGGCGCCTGAGCGCCAGCCCGGTCGCCTCGCTCGCCGCCGAGGCCGGCGTCGAGGTGCTCAAGCCCGCGAAGGCCCGCGACCCCGAGTTCCTCGACCGGCTCCGGGAGATCGCGCCGGACTGCTGCCCGGTGGTCGCCTACGGCGCGCTGCTGCCCCCCGAAGCCCTGGACATCCCCCGGCACGGCTGGGTGAACCTGCACTTCTCGCTGCTGCCCGCGTGGCGCGGGGCCGCCCCCGTGCAGCGCGCGATCCTGCACGGCGACGACGTGACCGGCGCGGCCACGTTCCAGATCGAGGAGGGCCTGGACACCGGCCCGGTCTACGGCGTGCTCACCGAGCCGATCCGGCCGGACGACACCGCCGGCGCCCTGCTGGGACGGCTGGCGGTCGCCGGTGCCGACCTGCTGCTGGACACCATGAACGGCATCGAGGCGGGCGTCCTGGAGCCCCGGCCACAGCCGACCGAGGGGGTGTCCCACGCGGCGAAGCTCACACCCGAGGACGGCCGCGTCGACTGGAAGAGCCCGGCCCTGCACATCGACCGCCTCGTCCGCGCCTGCACCCCGGCGCCGGGCGCGTGGACGACCTTCCGCGACACCCGGGTCAAGCTCGGCCCCGTCCGCCCGGCGCCGGGCGCCGCCGAGCTGGAGCCCGGCGCGCTCAGCGCGGGCAAGAGCGAGGTGCTGGTCGGCACGGCCACCCATCCCGTCGCGCTCGGCGAGGTGCAGCCGCAGGGCAAGCGCCCCATGGCCGCCGCCGACTGGGCCCGCGGTCTCGACCTCACCGGCAAGGACGCGCTGCACTGATGCCTCCCGCCCGCAACCGCCGACGCGCCCCGAACACCCGCCCGGGCGGCCCCCGCAAGACGGGCCGCCCCCAGGACCTCGTCCGCCGCACCGCGTTCGACGTGATCCGGGCGGTGGAGACCCGCGACGCCTACGCGAACCTCCTGCTTCCCGCGCGCCTGCGCGACCGCGGCCTGACCGGACGCGACGCCGCCCTCGCCACCGAGCTGACGTACGGGACCCTGCGCGGCAGGGGCACCTACGACGCGGTGCTCGCGCTGTGCAGCGACCGCGAACTGCGCCGCGTCGACGCGCCCCTCCTGGACGTCCTGCGCCTGGGCGCCCACCAGGTCCTCGGCACCCGCATCCCGCCGCACGCCGCCGTGGCGACGACCGTGGAGCTGGCCCGCTCCGTCTCCGGCCCGGGCCAGGCCAAGTTCGCCAACGCCGTGCTCCGCAAGGTCGCCATGCGCGACATGGACGCCTGGCTGCGGATCGTGGCCCCCGCCGACGCCGACGCCACGACGCGCCTGTCGATCGCCCACAGCCACCCGAAATGGATCGTGTCCGCCATGCGGGACGCGGTCGGGGCGGCCGAGATCGACGAGCTCCTCGCGGCCGACAACGCCCGGCCCCGCGTGACGCTCGTCGCGCGCCCCGGCAGGGCGACCCTCGAAGAGCTGTACGACGCGGGCGCCGAACCCGCCCCCTACTCGCCCTATGGCGCCGTCCTGGCGGAGGGCGACCCTGCGGGCATCGACGCCGTCCGCGATGGGCGCGCGGCCGTCCAGGACGAGGCCAGCCAGATGGTCGCCCTGGCGCTGGCCGATGCTCCCCTGGACGGTCGTGACGCGCGCTGGGCCGACCTCTGCGCCGGCCCCGGGGGCAAGGCCGGGCTCCTGTCCGCTCTCGCCTCCCAGCGCGACGCCCGGCTCCTCGCCGCGGACGTCCAGCCGCACCGCGCCGGGCTCGTCCGGCGCGCGGTCGACGAGCGCGCGGGCGTGGTCGCCGCCGACGGCACCGCTCCCGCGTGGCGCCCGGCCTCGTTCGACCGCGTCATGGTGGACGCCCCCTGCACCGGCCTGGGCGCGCTCCGGCGCCGCCCCGAGGCGCGCTGGCGCCGGGGCCCCGAGTCGGTCGCCGAACTCGGGCCGCTCCAGCGGAAGCTGCTCGCCGCGGCGCTGGAGTCCGTCCGGCCCGGCGGAGTGGTCGCCTACGTCACCTGCTCGCCGCACCTGGCGGAGACCCGCGTGGTGGTGGACGACGTCCTGCGCAAGCGGGACGACGTCGAACGGCTCGACGCGCCCGGCGTCCTGGCGGCGATCGCCCCCGGCCTCACCGGGCTCGGGGACGGCCCGTACGCCCAGTTCTGGCCGCACCGCCACGGCACGGACGCGATGTTCCTGGCGCTGCTCCGCCGCACCTGACCGCCGCGCCCGGCCTCGGGGGAGGCACCGCGCTGATGGGAGGCTCCGTGCTGACCGGCTTCATGATCTTCATGTCGTATCTGGGCAGCGCGGCCTTCTACGTCCCGCTGCTCCTGGCGCTGTTCTGGTGCGTGGCGCCGCGCCTGGCCGCGCGGGCCGCCGTGGTGCTGCTGTTCGGCGCGGCCGTCAACGCGCTCCTCAAGCTGGTCTTCCACGCGCCCCGCCCCTACTGGACGGACCCGAACATCCAGGGCAGGCAGTCGCTGTCGTCGTTCGGGATGCCGTCCGGCCACGCCCAGAACAGCGTCGCCGGGTGGGGCTTCTTCGCGGCCCAGACCCGGCGCTGGTACCTGTGGGCGGGCGCCGCCATCGTGATCTTCCTGATCGGAGTGTCGCGCGTCTATCTGGGCGTCCACTCGCCAGGGCAGGTGCTGGCGGGCTGGGGCGTCGGCCTGGCCGTCCTGGTCGCCGCCCTCGGGCTGGAGCCCGTCGCCGTCCCGTGGTGGCGGCGGCAGCATCTGGCAGTGCAGCTGGCGCTCTCCCTCGCGGTCTCCCTGCTGATGCTCGCGGCGGCCTGGGGGGCGGCGCGCCCGCTGCGGGACTGGCAGTGGCCCCGTGCGTGGGCGGAGGCCGTCAAGGCGGCCGGAGGCGTCGCCGAGCCCGTCACGCTGACCGATTCGGCCCAGGCGTCCGGCGCTCTCTGCGGCCTCCTGATGGGCCTGTCCCTGGTCGCCTGGCGCGGCTGGTTCGATCCGGGCGGCAGGGCCTGGCAGCGCCTGGCGCGGCTCCCGCTGGGCCTCGCGGGGGCGGCGGTCATCGCCTTCTTCGAGGGGGCGAACCTGGTCCAGGCGTTCGTCGTCCAGGCGCTGCTCGTGCTGTGGGTGACGGCGGGCGCGCCGGAGGCCTTCGTCCGCCTGCGCCTGGCGGCCCGCCCCACCCCGGGCCTCACCCGGGCGGGTGACGATCGGGCGGGGCTGCGCCAATAGACTCGGGGCATCATGGCTCCTCAGATCGCACCCAGCATCCTGTCCGCCGACTTCGCCCGCCTGGCCGAGGACGTCGCGCGCATCGCCGACTCCGCCGACTGGGTCCACGTCGACGTGATGGACAACCACTTCGTCCCGAACCTCACCCTGGGACTGCCCATCGTGCAGGCGCTGCTCAGGAACAGCGCCCTCCCCCTCGACTGCCACCTGATGATCGAGGACCCCGACCGCTGGGCGCCGCAGTACGCCGAGGCCGGAGCCGGGAGCGTCACCATCCACGCCGAGGCGGCGAAGGCGCCCATCCGCACCCTGAGGGCCATCCGCGCCGCGGGCGCCCGCGCCGGGCTGGGCGTCAACCCGGCCACCCCGGTGGACGGCTTCGAAGACCTCCTCGGCGAGATCGACATGCTCCTGCTGATGACCGTGGAGCCGGGCTTCGGCGGCCAGAAGTTCCTGGACGTCGTCCTGCCGAAGGTCCGCCGCGCCCGGGAGCTCATCACCTGGGGCGGCTTCGGCCGGCCGGAGGACTTCGCCGGCCTGGACAACTACCGGAAGCTGGCCGGCGACCCCGTCTTCCGCGGCGACCTGTGG
>NZ_JBEZJP010000284.1:0-10700 GCF_040653175.1 Actinomadura sp. NPDC048032 | reverse complement strand
GGGCGTGCTCCTCGACGATCCCGAGGAGGCCGGGGCCGTCGCCCACCGTCGCCACCGTCTCGATCCCGGCGTCGGCGAGCAGCCGGACGAGCTTCGTCCGGTCGCGTGACGCAGGGGGCATCCCGCAGCCTCGGGCCGATACTTCCCGATGCCGCCAGGCGCGCGCGTCAAGCGCTGATGCTCCGGAGGTGATGGAGGGCGGTCGGCGTGCGCTCCGAGGTTCGCTTGCGGGCCGTGCCAGCGGCTTTCCGCTGGCCAGCCCCACCACGTGAAATGAATGGCCGCCGCCCGGAACCGAAAGCGGCGATATTTCCCTGTGAGAGTGGTCCAGGGCTCGAGTCCGTGCCACCGGCCCCAAGGCAGCTCTGTGTGATGAGCCCAGAAAGCTGACTCTCAGCTGGCGGGCTCTGTGGCCGGGGTCCCGACCACGGTGGCTGCCAGCTGAGAGTCGGTTCGTCTCAGGCGGCCGGGGTGTAGATCTGGTTGATCACGCCGGTGGTGAAGGTCTCGGATGTGGTCAGGTCCAGCTTGATGGTGTCGAGGCCGTCGAACCAGCGGGCGCCCTTGCCGACGACGATGGGGTGGACGAACAGCTGCAGCTGGTCCAGAAGCCCCGCCTCCAGCAGGGACCTCACGAGGGTGAGGCTGCCGGTGACGGCGATGTCCTTGCCCTCGGAGCTCTTGAGTGCGCGGAGCCTGGCGGCCACGTCACCACTGATGATCTCGGTGTTGTTCCAGGTGGCTTCGGTGAGCGTGGTGGTGACCACGTACTTCTTCTGGTCGTTCATGAAGCCGGCGAACTCGTCCTGGCTGGTGGGCCAGTAGGCGGCGAACTCCTCGTACTGGACACGCCCCAGCAGCATCGCGTCACAGCCGGCCATGGCCCCGCCGACTGCGTTGCCCATCTCGTCGTTGAAGTACGGGAAGTGCCAGGTGTCGGGGGCCTCTGCCACGCCGTCCAGCGACACGAACAGGCTACTGATGATCTTGCGCATTGGATTCTCCTCACCTAAGGGGTGAACCGTACCGTACGGTACTGCCCGGCGGTACGGTACCGTACGGTACTGTTCGGACAGAGTCAATGTTCGTTCTGGCAGAGCAGAACCAGGAGAAGCGACGATGCCGAAAGCCGAACCTCCGCAGGCGGGCGCCGGGGAGGATCTCGCCGCGCAGACGCGGCGCCGGATCATGGATGCGGCGATGGAGGTGTTCCTGCGCGACGGCTACGTCGGCGCGAAGACCGACGAGATCGCTTCGGTGGCTGGAGCGTCGAAGCAGACGATCTACAAGCACTTCGGGCGCAAGGAGAAGCTGTTCGAGCAGATCATTCTCGATCGCCTGGGCGGCATCGATCAGCTCTTCCAGGCCGCCCTGGGGGAGCTGGCGATCACCGATGACGTCGAGACCACCCTGACGGCGGTCGCGCGCCAGTTCGTCCACGCCATCACGCAACCCTCACACCTGCGCGTGCGTCGCCTGGTCATCGCCGAAGCCGGTCGCTTCCCCGAACTCGGCCGTGCCTACTTCGAGGCAGGCCCCGAGCGAGTGCACGCCGCGCTGGCATCGTCCTTCGAGCAACTGACCCACCGCGGACTGCTGCGGATCGAAGACCCCGTCCTCGCGGCCAACCATTTCACCTGGCTGGTCGTCTCGATCCCGGTCAACAAGGTCATGTTCTGCGGTGAGGACGTCCACTTCGCGCCAGCCGAACTCGACCACTACGCCGACACCGCCGTTCGCGCCTTCGCCGCCGCCTACCGCGCGTCCTGAGCGGCTGAAACGTCCTCGGGTGTCGGTCTAGCGACGCCCGAGGACTCAGGAAAGCGGCAGGGATTGGCGAGCCACCGGAATCCTCGGCGAAGGGAGCCGCGTGCAGATCGTCTCGGCGGCCGCCGTGAGCTCGCCGAGACGATCCGCCGCTCGCGGGTGTGGACGTGCGGCGGGTGGTGCGGGGTCGGCATCAGGTGCCGTTGGAACGGTGCCACGGATATCGTCGGCCCATGAGCGAGACCCTTCTCGGTGAGTCGGTGACGTTGCGTCCGGCGACGACGGACGATGTGCCCGCGCTGGCGGCGATTCGCGCGAGGCCGGAGGTCCGCCGGTGGTGGCGAGGTGGAACCGACCTGGTCGCCGAGGTGGCCCGCGAGCTCGCCGAAACGGACACGGGGAAACTGGTCATCGAACACGAAGGCCGGACCGTCGGCCTGATCCAGTGGCACGCCGAGCAGGACCCCGACTACCGCCACGCCGGCATCGACATCTACCTCGACCCGTCAGTGCACGGTCGCGGCCTGGGGCCCGACGCGATCCGCACTCTCGCCAGGCACTTGTTCGACGACCACGGCCACCACCGGATCACCATCGACCCGGCCGCCTCCAACGCCGCCGCCATTCGCTGCTACGAGAAGGTCGGCTTCCGCCCGGTCGGCGTCATGCGCCAGTACGAACGCGACATCGACGGCACGTGGCACGACGGCCTCCTCATGGACCTCCTGGCCGACGAGTTGACCGACCGCGTCCAGGCGACGGGGGGCGGGATGAAAGCTCTGCCCGGCGAGTAGCCGCCCCGTGATGGGCCTGCCAAATCCACTGTCCGTTCCGGCGCCCGTCAGACCGGGACGCCGACGACCTCCAGTAGCCGCAGCCGCTCGGCGGTCTCGCTGCCCTCCGCCACGGTGAAGGCCATGATCCGCAGATCGCTGCCGAGCGCCGCGAGGATGTCGCAGTCGAGGGTGAGTTCGCCGACGCTCGCGTGACGGATCGTCTTGGTCAGGGGCTCGTGCACACCTACCACGCCGGAGTCCCACAGCACCGCGAAGTCACCGCTCCGGGCACGGAGCTCATCGATCAGTGCGGCCAGTCCGGCATCCTTCGGATAGCGAGCCGCCGCCGCTCTCAGGTCGGAGATGAAGGCGGCGCGGTTACCCGTCTCCCTGCTCATGGCCTGGGGGTATCCGGCGGGCGGTTCCACGAAGGACCACCACACCGCATTCCTCCCGAAGCCGCGCGACGCGGGCGGGTTGCCGAACAGCGCGGCCCACAACCGGTTCCACGTGATGAGGTTCCATGCGGCGTCGTACACGCTCAGCGGTGTGCCGGTCAGCCGATCCAGCAGGCGCTGCACGCCGGCCGGCACATGGTCGGAAATCTGTCCGGGGCCCGGCACCGCCTGACCGGCGAGCACGAAGAGGTGCTCACGCTCCGCCGTCGTCAGCCGCAACGCCCGAGCCAGCGCGGACAGTACTTGGGGGGACGGATTCGTCGACCTGCTCTGTTCGAGCCGCACGATGTAGTCGACGGACAAGCCGGTGAGCAGGGCGAGCTCCTCACGCCGTAGGCCTGGCGCGCGCCGGCGTCCATCGTCCGGCAGGCCGGCCTCGGCCGGTTTCGTGCGATCCCGCCAGGCGTGCAGGGCCCTGCCAAGATCCGTGGATCCGGTCATCTCCCCAGTATGGGCAGTCGGCCGCGTCCCGTCGTGGTACTCCCGGTCCACAGGCTGCGGCGGGTACTGGTTGATGCCCGCGGGTCCGCGGAAGGTGGATGTACCGGCCGACGGGCGGTGGCCGGCCGGGATCCACTCGCCGGTCGGGACCGAAGGAGCACGTTCATGAAGTATCGCAACCTCGGGCGGACCGGGATCAAGGTCAGCCCCTACGCACTCGGCACGTTGATGTTCGCCAGCCAGATGGGCAACGACCCGGACGAGTCGGTCCGGATCATCCACAAGGCGATGGACGCCGGGATCAACCTCATCGATACCGCCGACCGCTACGCCGACTCCGAGGACATCGTCGGAAAGGCCCTCAAGGGCCGCCGCGACGAGGTGGTCCTGGCCACCAAGGTCGGCATGCCCATGGGCGAAGGCGTCAACCAGCAGGGTGCCTCCCGCCGCTGGATCACCACCGCCGTCGAGAACTCCCTGCGCCGGCTCGGCACCGACTACATCGACATTTATCAGCTCCAGCGACCTGACCCGGACACCGACCTGGAGGAGACCCTTGCCGTTCTGACCGACCTCGTCGGGGCCGGCAAGGTGCGCGTGATCGGTTCCTCGACGACGCCCGCCTCGGTGATCGTCCAGGCTCAGTGGGCCGCCGAACGCGCCGGCCTGCAGCGGTTCCGCACCGAGCAGCCGCCGTACTCGATCCTGAACCGCGGCATCGAACGGGAGGTCCTGCCGCTGGCGCAGGAGTACGGCATGGGCGTCATGGCGTGGGGTCCATTCGGCCAGGGCCTGCTGACCGGCCGGGTGCGCAAGGGCGGTGAGAACGACCTCAAACGCGTCCAGTTCTCCCGCCACCTCACCGACGAGCGCCGCATCGACGTCGTCGAACGTCTCATCCCGCTCGCCGAGGAGGCCGGCCTGCCCATGACCCACCTGGCCATGGCGTTCGCCATCGCCCACCCGGGCGTCACCGCCGCGCTCCTCGGCCCGCGCACCATGGAACACCTCGACGACCTTCTGGCCGGGGCCGACGTCGTGCTGTCCGACGACATCCTCGACCGGATCGACAAGATCGTCCCGCCGGGCACCGAGGTCAGCGCGCTCGACCAGGAGTACAAGCCCCCGGCGTTGCTCGACCCCGCTCTCCGGCGTCGTCCCGCCGGGCTCCGGTCGGCGGCCTGAGCCCGGAGGCCGGGCGGCGGTCTGCCCAGGGAGGTGGTCCACCACGGTGTACGCGGTGGCGTTCAGCCCGGACGGCGAACGCCTGGCCAGCGCCCCACGCCGCCAGCTTTCAGTAGGTCTTCAGTGACAGGTCGGCGCCGGGCTCGTCGGACGGCTCGGTGAGCTGGGCGGTCATGGCGTCGAACATCTCTTGCGTGGGCCGGGCGAAGACGTACTGGCTGCTGTGGACGCCGATCTCCTGATCAGCACCTTGCGGGCCGCAGGCCGGAGAACAGGTCGTTCTCGGGGAGGGAGGTCTCTACGTGGGAGCGGGCCAGATGGTAGTCCTCGGTGGGCCAGACCTCCCGCTCGACGTCGCGGTCGTGCAGCATGAGGCCGGCGTTCGGGTCGATCTGGGTGGCGTGTGCGAGCAGTGCCCGGTCCCTGACGCCGAAGTATTCCGCGCAAGGCACCTGGGTGGTGAACTGTGGCGCGGGGACGTCAGCGGGGAATTCGGCCAGGACGGCCTGCATGCCTGAATCGATACCGCGGGCGGTCATCGCGTCATGCATGGTCTGGAACCAGGCCTTGGACAGGGCGCCGTGGTAGTAGAGCTTGAGCGGCTGCCAGGGCTGCCCGGTGCCGGGAAACCGGTCGGCTTCGCCTGCCGCCTCGAACGCCGCGACGGTCACTTCATGGGTTCTGAGGTGGTCGGGGTGCGGATAGCCTCCGGTTTCGTCGTAGGTGACGATGACGTGCGGGCGGAACTCGCGGATCAGCGCCACCAGCCGTCCGGCGGCCTCCTGGAGCGGGGCGAGGGCGAAGCAGCCCTCCGGCAGCGGCTCGCCGGCCGCCGGCAGGCCGGAGTCGACGAAGCCGAGGAATCGCTGCCGGACGGCGAGGACGTCCCGGGCGGTCTCCATCTCGGCCCGCCGGATCGCGGCGAGGTTCTCGCGCACCTCGGGCCGGTCCATGGCGGGGTTGAGCACGGTGCCGCGCTCGCCGCCGGTGCAGGTGACCACCAGGACGTCCGCGCCCTCGGCGGCGTATTTGGCGAGGGTCGCGGCGCCCTTGCTCGACTCGTCGTCGGGGTGGGCGTGCACGCTCATCAGGCGCAACGGTTCTCTTCGAGTGACTCGCATGCAGATCTTCCGTTGGTGAAGTCCGCCAGGCGGCGGAGGAAAGTGGTCGTGGTCGTGAGGGGCGGGCCGGTCAGCATCGCCAGGTGGAAGACGTGGGGCATGCCTTCGTAGACGTCGAGGGCGGCGTGAGTACCGGCGTTCTCGGCCGCCGCGGCGAAGCGGCGCACGTCGTCGGCCAGCACCTCTCGGGAGCCTGCTACCAGCAGCAGGTCCGGCAGTCCGGCGAGGTCGCCGTGCAGGGGCGACTGGGGCGCCTGATCGGGTCGTGCTCCCGCCAGGTACTGGGCGCGGACCCGTTCCAGGACGGCACGGTTGATCAGGTCCTGCCCGTCGTCGGCCTTCGGGGAGAGGCTGGACAGGGTCAGGTCGGTCACCGGCGACACCGCGACGGCCCTGGGCAGCGGCTTCCCCGCGGCCTTGAGCGCCAGCAGGGCCGACAGCACCAGGGTGCCGCCCGCCGACTCGCCGAACAGGACGACCTCCGCCGCTCCGCGGGTGAGCAGGTCGTCGTGCGCGGCCAGCACGTCGTGCAGCGCCGCCGGGTAGGGGTGGGCGGGGGCCAACCGGTAGTCGATCGCGAAGACGGGGCGGCCGGTGGCCTTGGACAGGTGGTAGGCCAGGAGCCGTTCCGCTCGCGGTTCGGTGTGCGCGAAGCCGCCGCCGTGGACGTACAGCACTACTCCCGCGTCGGTACCGGACCGCCCGGAGACGTTCACCCACTGGCCGGGCAGGCCGCCCGCGCCGGGGAGCGCGGGCGCCTGGTCGGAGTCGGCGGGCAGGTCGGGAACGCCGGCCGTCAGCAGGTCGAAACGGGCCCTGACGGCGGCGATCTCTTCGGTGGTGGCGCGGATGTGCATGGGTGCTTCTCCTCAGCGGCCCTTCCTGCCGCGCGCCGGCGGCTTGCGGAGCAGGGGCCTGGGGTTGGGACGGACGTTCTTGCCGTACGCGAACGGGGTCTTCCTGGACGCCGGCGGTGGGGTGATGCGCAGGTTCATGCGCGCTCCTCTCGTTGAGATGTGAGCAAACTTAGGCTGAGCATAAATATGTGTCAAGAATATTTTTGCACTCTGGATCGCATGACCGCTGGACTTCGTGAGCTGAAGAGGCAGCAGACCCGGCAGGCGATCGCCAACGCCGCGAGCCTGGCCAACGGTCGCCGGTCGGGAGGGCGTTTGGCCTGCTGGCCGGGTTCCGAAGACCTCCCCGTCTGGGCTTAGGGTGGGGCGCCATGGCGCTGCAACTTGTTCAGGTGAACTTCAAGGCTCGGGATGACTCGGCGCTTGGCCGGTTCTGGGCGGAGGTGCTCGGCTGGGGCACTTCCAGCGAGGGACCCGGCGTGACCAACCTTGAGCCCGTGGGCTTCGACTGGCCCGACCCGACTGCCGTCTGCGTCGACCTCGTCACCGTTCCGGACCCCGAAACGGTGAAGAATCGTGTGCACCTCGATCTCGCCACCACCTCCGAGGCCCACCAGGCGGAGCTGGTCGCGCGCCTGACCGATCTCGGTGCGACGCCCGCGGACGTGGGCCAGGGCGACGTCCCGTGGACGGTCATGGCCGATCCGGAGGGCAACGTTTTCTGCGTCCTGGAGCCTCGGGACGTCTACCGGGACACCGGGCCGATCGCCGCGGTGGTGGTCGACTGCGCGGATCCGCGGGCCATGCTGTGGTTCTGGGGCGAGGCGATCGGCTGGACCGTGCACGAGGAGACCGATGATCGTGTGGTGCTGCGCTCCGCCGAGGGCGTCGGCCCGTATCTGGAGTTCCTCCGCGCGCCCAGTGTGAGGACGTGGTGGAGCCGCGTGCATATCGATCTGCTGCCCGACCCCGTGGAGGCCAAGGACGCGGAGGTCGCCCGCCTGCGGGGTCTCGGCGCCACGGACCTTGACCTCGGCCAGGGCGACGTGCCGTGGACGGTCCTCGCGGACCCGGAGGGCAACGAGTTCTGCGTCCTCGGCCGGGGCTGACGCGGGCCGCGAAGAAAACCGCTTGAGCCCTCCTTCGGGGTGCCGTAGGTTGCGTGCGGCCCTGTCGCAGTGAAGACAAAGGACAGAACCGCGTGACCCCGCCTGCTCTTCAGACCTGACACCTTCTCTCGCTCACCTGTAGCCGACGCTCTCGTCGGCTCCGCCGGGCTGCCGTTGTGCGCCCGGTCGTTCAGCGTTCGAGGCCGCGCGTAATCGGCCTCGTGTCAGGTCTAGAGGGCTCATGTCTTCACAACCTCATATCGTGCTGCCCTGGGTCGTGCACCGCACCAGGCTGCCTCTGCTCTCGCTGCGGTGCGTGGACTGCCTCTCGGAGTCGGCCACCACCGGGGAGGGCAGGTTCCGCGTCAACGCCAACGGCAAGCTGCTGGACGTGTGGCTGCTGGTTCGCTGCGTGTCCTGCGATCGGACGCGCAAGGTCCCCGTGCACGAGCGAGTGCCGGTCAGGTCCATCGATCCGGTCGAGCTCCACGGCTACCGCGTCAACGATCCGGAACTGGTGGCGTCCAGGCTGCTGGATCCGCTGCTGGCCCGGCGCAACCGCTTCACCCTGGACTGGACGGGAGCCTGGCGGCTGGACGTCCCGTCGCCATGGCAGGACGGGGCGTGGCCGGTCCGGGTGGAGGTCGTCTTCGAGGATCCAGTGCCGGTGCGGCCGGACCGGCTCATCGCGCAGGGGCTCGGCCTCAGCAGGAACGAGGTGCTGCGCCGGATCAAGTGCGACGTTCCGCTGCGCCGTCCGAGAACCACCGGGTTCACCTTCACGGTGATGGCCAGGGACTAGCGAGGAAGGACCGGGCGGCCACCCGGCCCGCCCGGTCCTTGCCCCCGATACCGGCGGCCCTGCGCGAGTCGTCCTGCGGGCTGCGGAGTTCGGTCGGTGGCGGAATCCGCGCTGGTAGCGTCTGCAGGCGTGCGAGACCGGTTCGAGGCGTCGTTGCCGACGCGGTGGAAGGCGCCGCTGGTGGCGGGCGCGCTGGCGGCGCTGTCACCGGTGCTGCTCCTGGCGCCCCGCGGCGTGCCGGCGGAGGCCGGGCGCCCGCTGGTGACGGCGCTCGTCGTCGTCCAGGCCGCCGCGCTGTGGTGGCTGGGTTCGCGGCCCGCCGTGGTCACCGCGGTCGCGGTGGTCTGCGGGGCGGCCCTGCAGTGGCTGGTTCCGGCGGCCGGGACCGGGATCGCGTTGGTGGTGCTGAGCACGTTCGCCTGGCTGCGGCCGGCGCGGACGTCGCTGTGGGCGGCGGTGGGAACGGCGGCCGTCCTCGGCGCGGCGGCCGGCGCCGGCGGCCGCGGCGTCGCGGCGATCCTGTGGCCGGTCGCGGCGGTCCTGGCGTGGAGCTGGGGCGCGCTCGGACGGGCGTGGGCGGCGCGGCGGCAGGCCGAGGCGCGCCGGGCGGTGCTGGAGGAGCGGGCTCGCATCGCGCGTGAACTGCACGACGTCCTGGCGCACACGGTGTCGGTGATGGTGGTGCAGGCCGCCGCCGCGGACGACGTGTTCGACACCAGCCCCGAGAAGGCGCGGGAGGCGGTGCGGAGCCTTGAGGCGTCGGGGCGGGAGGCGCTGGTCGAGCTCCGCCGCTTCGTCCGCACGGTGCGGCTGCTGGACGGGGAGACCGCGGCGGTTCCCGACGGCGACGCCCTGGTGCCGCAGCCGACGCTCGCGGATCTGGAGCGGCTCGCCGGGACGGTGGAGGCCGCAGGGCTCCCCGTCCGCGTGGTGCGGGAAGGGCTGGAGGATGCCGACGTCCCGCCGGGCGTGGCGCTGTCGGCGTACCGGATCGTGCAGGAGTCGCTGACCAACGCCCTGCGGCACGCCCGCGCGTCCACCGCGGTCGTCACGGTCCGCGCGCGGGACGGCCGCCTGACCGTGGAGGTCCGCGACGACGGGACGGGCGGCGGCCGGTCGGCGTGGACGGGCGCCGGGCAGGGGGTCGCCGGGATGCGCGAGCGCGCGGCGCTGCTGGGCGGGACGCTGGAGGCCGCGCCGGATCCCGCGGGCGGGTTCCGGGTCCGCGCCCACCTGCCGCTGGAGGAGCCCGCCTGACGGCCCGGTGCTCACACAGCCTCGGAGACCGAGATCGCGCGTCGTCTGATGGTCACCGAGGCGAGGGGGAGGACGCGCGTGTCGTCGACTTCGCGCGAACTCGGGGTGTTCGCCTACGACCGCGGAGTGGTTCGGGTCCGTCTCTCCGTCTGAAGACGGAGCGCGCAGACCAGTCCGTCGCCGGAGGCGCGGAGGCGGGGCCCGAACCTACCGTCGAGGGATGGTCCCTCCTTCGAACCGGCGGCGGCAGCGGCGCGCCGCTGCGGCGCTGGTGCTCGTCGCGCCCGCCGTCGCCGAGCTCACGCTCGGCTCGGTCCCCGTGAAGATGCTGTGGCTCGTCGTCCTCTATGTGCCGATCTACGGGGCCGGGGTGCTGCTGATCCGCGAGGCGGTCCGCCGGACGGGCGGCGGGGCGGGCGCCCTGCTGCTGATGGGCCTCGCCTACGGCCTGGTCGAGGAGGGGCTGGCGCTGCAGAGCCTCACCAGCCCCCACCTGTACGGCGCCGCCGGGTGGGGGCCCAGGCCGTGGGGGGTCAACGCCCCCTACGCCGAGCTGAACCTTCCCTACCACGCGGTGTTCAGCGTCCTGCTGCCGGTCACGCTCGTCGAGCTGGCGTTCCGCGACCTCGGCCGGACGCCCTACCTGCGCCGCGCGGGGCTGGCCGGCACCGCCGCCGCGGCGCTGCTGGGGGCGGCGCTGTTGCGGGTGTCGGTGCCTCCGGTGGAGGACTCCGGCTACCTGCTGCCGGGCCGCGCCGCCCTGGTGGTCCTCGGGCTGGCGGCTGCGGCGGTGACGGCGGCGCTCGCCGTGCGGCCGGGGCGCGGGGTCCGCGCCCCGGCCCGCGCTGCGGTGCCGGTCCCCGGGCTGTTCCGGCTAGGGGCCGTGTGCGCCGTGGCGGCGTTCGCCTTCTTGGCGCTGCTGTTTCC
>NZ_JBEZJP010000283.1:0-10737 GCF_040653175.1 Actinomadura sp. NPDC048032 | reverse complement strand
GGCCGCCCCCCCCGGCGTGGTGACGCCGTCCGCCGGACGGGCCGGCGCGACCCGTGTCGACCCGTACGCGATGACGAGGAACAGCCCCGCGGCGAGGGCGAGCGCCGCGACGACCGCCGACAGGCGGCTCGGACGGCGGACGGGCGGCCGGGGCTCGCCGCGGGTGAACCCGGCGGGCGGAAGGCTGGAAGAAAGGCGCACCCCACGATGGTCACGCTGCGCACCCGTCCGAACACGGAGACGCGCCGCAACCGTTGCCAGCTCGATACCTTGGCTAGGGGCGCCGCCGCGCGCGCAGGGCGATTTTCCCGGCCAACGCGGAGAAGGCCGACACCGACCGCCGCAACCCGCGCCGGAGGACTTCCTGGTCACGCCGGACTTCGCGGCCGGGGCCCCTCTAGCCCTCGGCCGGGGTGACGGTGAAGCGGCGAAGGTCGAGCGCCGGGTTCTTCGCGCGGACGGCCTTGACGCGCTCGGGCGAGACGTCCCCGGACACGACCCCGGTCCCCTCCCCCAGCGCGGCCACGACGACGCCCATCGGGTCGACGACCATGCTGTTGCCCGCGCCGGTCGGGGCGCACTGGTCGGCGGCCGCCACGTAGATCGTGTTCTCGATCGCCCGGGCCCGCACCAGCGTCCGCCAGTGGTCCTCCTTGAGCGGCCCCGGAACCCATTCGGCGGGCAGCGCCAGGACGTCGGCGCCCGCGTCCACGATCCGCCGCGTCACCTCGGGGAACCGCACGTCGTAGCAGGTCTGCATCCCGAACGTGACGCCGTCGACGGCGAAGGTCCGCGGCTCGCCGATCTCGCCGGGCCGCACCAGCGCCGACTCCTCGTACCCGAACGCGTCGTACAGGTGTATCTTGCGGTACTCGGCGACGACGCCCCCGCCGGGGGCGACGGCGACGAGCGTGTTGGAGATGCGGTCCGGGTCGTCCAGCCGCTCGTTCACTCCCGCGACGACGTGGACGCCGTGGCGCCGTGCCAGCTCGCCGAGCCCGGCCACGAACGGGCCGTCCAGCGGCTCGGCCGAGTCGACGAAACGCCGGTCCATCTTCGGCGCGGTGAACATGGAGAACTCGGGAAGCACCACGACCCGCGCGCCCTGCCCGGCCGCCTCGGCGGCGAGCCCGCCGATCGCCGCCAGGTTCTCGTCCTTGTCGGTTCCGGGCGCGAACTGCGCCACCGCGACCCGCACCATACGTCCTCCTACATCCTGTCGACGCCGGTCACCCGGACGACGGCCTCGCCCTCCTGGTCGGAGCCCGCGAGGTCGACCTCGGCGCTGACGCCCCAGTCGTGGTGCCCCTCCGGGTCGTCGAAGACCTGCCGGACGCGCCACAGCGCGTCCTCCGGGACCTCCTCGATCTGCAGCAGCTTCGGCCCCCGCGCGTCGGGCCCGGTGAGCAGCTCGTCGTGCTCCTCGAAGTAGCGGTCCATGGCCTGCGCCCACGCGTCGGCGCCGAAGTCGGGGTCCAGCGCGCCGAGGTCGCCGTAGCGCTCCAGCGCCGCCAGCTCCACCCGGCGGAACATCGCGTTGCGCACCAGCACCCGGAACGCCCGCGCGTTCGCGGTGACCCTGGTGACGCGCTCCTCGATCGGCTCGTCCAGGTCCTCGGCGGCGGGGTTGGCGAGCTGCTCCCACTCGTCCAGCAGGCTGGAGTCGACCTGCCGGACCAGCTCGCCCAGCCACTCGATCAGGTCGATCAGGTCGTCGGTCTTGATCGACTCCGGGACGGTCTGCTGCAGCGCCTTGTAGGCCCCCGACAGGTACCGCAGGACGAGCCCCTCGCCCCGCGCCAGCTCGTAGTGGCCGATGTACTCGGTGAACGTCATCGCCCGCTCGTACATGTCGCGCACGACCGACTTCGGGCGCAGCGGGTGGTCGCCGACCCAGGGGTGCCCGGCCCGGTACACCTCGTAGGCGGCGCCGAGCACGTCCTCCAGCGGCTTCGGGTGGTCGACGTCCTGGAGCAGCTCCATCCGCTCCTCGTACTCGATGCCCTCGGCCTTCATCTCCTGGACGGCCTCGCCCCGCGCCTTGTTGACCTGCGCGGCCAGGATCTGCCGCGGGTCCTCCAGCGTCGCCTCGATCACCGACAGCACGTCCAGCGCGTACGACGGCGACGCGGGGTCGAGGATCTCGAAGGTCGCGAGCGCGAACGTCGACAGCGCCTGGTTGAGCGCGAAGTCCTCCTGGAGGTCGACGGTGATGCGCGCGTACCGGCCGGCGTCGTCCGGCTCCGGCAGCACCTCGACGACGCCGCCCGCGAGCAGCGACCGGTAGATCGCGATGGCGCGGGAGATGTGCCTGCGCCGCGCCGCGGGCTCCTCGTGATTGTCGGTCAGCAGCCGCTTCATGGCCTGGAACGCGTTGCCCGGCCGCGCGATCACCGACAGCAGCATCGCGTGGCTGACCTGGAACCGGGACCGGAGCATCTCCGGCGCGGCCTCCTGCAGCTTCTTGAAGACGTCCTCGTCCCAGCCGACGAACCCCTCCGGCGGCTTCTTGCGCTGGACCTTCCGCCGCTTCTTCGGGTCGTCGCCGGCCTTGGCCAGCGCCTTCTCGTTCTCCACCACGTGCTCGGGCGCCTGCGCGACGACGAACCCGACCGTGTCGAACCCGGCCCGTCCCGCCCGTCCGGCGATCTGGTGGAACTCCCGCGCCCTGAGCCGCCGCACCCGGTGCCCGTCGTACTTGCTGAGCGCGGTGAACACGACGGTCCTGATGGGGACGTTCACCCCCACCCCCAGGGTGTCGGTCCCGCAGATGACCTTCAGCAGGCCCGCCTGCGCGAGGCGCTCCACCAGCCGCCGGTACTTGGGGAGCATCCCGGCGTGGTGGACCCCGATGCCGTGCCGGACGAACCGCGACAGGTTGCGCCCGAACTTCGTGGTGAACCGGAAGTTGCCGATCAGCTCGGCGATCCGCGCCTTCTCCTCCTTGGTGCACACGTTGATGCTCATCAGCGCCTGCGCCCGCTCGATCGCCGCCGCCTGCGTGAAGTGCACCAGGTAGATCGGCGCCTTCTGCTCGGCCAGCAGCTCCTCGATCGTCTCGTGCAGCGGCGTCACCCGGTAGTCGTAGATGAGGGGCACGGGCCGCTCCGCCGACGTCACCAGGGCCGTCGGCCGCCCCGTCCGCCGCGTCAGGTCCTTCTGGAAGAACGAGACGTCGCCGAGGGTGGCCGACATGAGCAGGAACTGGGTCTGCGGCAGTTCCAGCAGCGGTATCTGCCACGCCCAGCCCCGCTCGGGCTCGGCGTAGAAGTGGAACTCGTCCATCACGACCACGCCGATGTCGGCGTCCGCGCCGTCCCTGAGCGCGATGTTCGCCAGCACCTCGGCCGTGCAGCAGATGATCGGCGCGTCCGCGTTCACGCTGGCGTCGCCGGTCATCATCCCGACGTTGTCGCGCCCGAACATCTCGCACAGGTCGAAGAACTTCTCCGACACCAGCGCCTTGATGGGCGCGGTGTAGAACCCGACCTGGTCGCGGCCGAGCCCGGCGAACAGCGCCCCCGCCGCCACCAGGCTCTTGCCCGACCCGGTCGGCGTGGAGAGGATCACGTTCGCGCCGGACACCACCTCGATGAGCGCCTCCTCCTGGGCGGGGTACAGCGTGATCCCGCGCCCCGACACCCACCGTTCGAACGCCTCGAACAGCGAGTCGGCGTCGGTGTCGTTTCCGGAGGGAAGCTCATCGATAAGGCTCACCCCTCCATCCTGCCCCCGATCACCCACTGCCCGCGCCGGACGCGGCCCCCCGTCCTAGACCAGCCCGTGGCCGTACTTCGCCATGAGGGGTTCGAGATCAGGCTCCCCGAAGGACTCCCGCATCGCCTCGAACACGGAGACCTTCTCCTCCCCGAACCGCCGGACGCGGCCGGCGTACGCGGCGGCGGACACGAAGGTCGGCGGATCGGTCTTGCTGTGGAACTTGTCGGCGTACATGACGAGCCGCTCCTCGCCGGTCGCGGCCACGTAGTCGCCGGCGGGCACGGGAAGCCGCTGCCGCGCGATGTCCTCCCTGGTCAACCCCACCCCGGTGTGGCACGAGCAGAACCGGCAGATCTCCTCTGGGAACCCCTCGTTCCGGAGGATCTCGTGACCGAGCACCCCGTGCCGGACGTAGCCGCTGAGGTCGATCGCCCCGGACGGGCCGTACAGCCGGTAGACGCCGAGGTCGTGCAGCAGGCACCCGGCCCGCACGAGGTCCGCGTCGACCGCGAGCCCCGCCCCGTCCACGATCCGCTCGGCGATCTCGCTCACGATGACGCAGTGCGTCCACACGGCCTCGAACGCGGCTTCCCCCGGCGCGTACCGCTCGTGCAGCGCCCGGATCTCGTCGTCCCCCGGTATCTCCACCCCACGACCTTAAGGCCGCGGCGCCCGCGCCGTGATTAGGGACGGACCGTGCGGCAACAAAGGGCTGAACGAATCGAGGAACGCGAGAGGAGCCGAACGGATGGACAAGAAGGAGCCGGAGGACCGGGGCCCGGGAGCCAGTTCCGGGCTGGAGGACCAGCCGCACGAGCGGGTCGTCCCGGGCAGCGAGAGCGCCGAAGAGGGGTACGAGGGAGACGCCGAGAGCGGGACCCGCGGCGGCGACCCGATCGCCGGGGTGGAACTGGACCCGGACGAGGAGCCCTGAGCTACGTCAGGCGCTCACCTCGGTGCGGTCGCCGCCCCAGAGGGTGTGGAAGGAGCCGTCGCGGTCGGTGCGGCGGTAGGTGTGGGCGCCGAAGAAGTCGCGCTGCCCCTGGGTGAGCGCGGCCGGCAGGCGGTCGGCGCGCAGCGAGTCGTAGTAGGCCAGGGCGGTGGAGAAGCCGGGCGCGGGGACGCCGATGTGCGCGGCGGCGGCGACCACCTCGCGCCAGGCGCCCTGGGCGTCGCCCACGGCCTCGGCGAAGTGGTCGTCGGTCAGCAGCGTCGGCGTCTGCGGGTCGGCCTCGTAGGCGGCGCGGATGCGGTCCAGGAACCGGGCCCGGATGATGCAGCCGCCGCGCCAGATGGTGGCCATCGCGCCGAGGTCGATGTTCCATCCGTACTCGGCGCTGCCCGCCTGGATCTCGTGGAACCCCTGCGCGTACGCCACGATCTTTGATGCGTACAGGGCCTTCTCCACGGCGTCGGCGAAGCCGGAGCCCGCCATGACCGTGCGGGACGGCCCGGGCAGGCCGCGGGCGGCCTCGCGCAGCGCGGCGTGGCCGGAGACGGACCGGGCGAACACGGCCTCGGCGATGCCGCCCACCGGGACGCCGAGGTCGAGGGCGGTCTGCACGGTCCAGCGGCCGGTGCCCTTCTGCTCGGCCTGGTCCAGGACGACGTCCACGAACGGCTTGCCGGTCGACGCGTCGGTGTGCGCGAGGACCTCGGCGGTGATCTCGATCAGGTAGGACTCCAGGCGCCCGGTGTTCCAGGTGCGGAACACCTCGGCGATCTCGGCGGGCGCGAGCCCGGCGGCGTGCCGCAGCAGGTCGTAGGCCTCGGCGATCAGCTGCATGTCGGCGTACTCGATGCCGTTGTGCACCATCTTCACGAAGTGCCCGGCGCCGTCCGGGCCGACGTGCGTGCAGCACGGCGTCCCGTCGACCTTGGCGGAGATGTCCTCCAGCAGCGGGCCGAGCGCCTCGTAGGACTCGGCGGAGCCGCCCGGCATGATGCTCGGGCCGTGCAGCGCGCCCTCCTCGCCGCCGGAGACGCCGGTGCCGACGAAGTGGATCCCGCGCTCGCGCAGCGCGGCCTCGCGGCGGCGGGTGTCGGCGAAGTTCGCGTTGCCGCCGTCGACGATCATGTCGCCGGGCTCCAGCAGCGGGGCGAACTCGTCGATGACCGCGTCGGTCGGGCCGCCCGCCTTCACCATGACGACCAGCCGCCGGGGCCGCTCCAGCGACTCCACGAACCGCTCCGGCGTCTCCGCGGGCAGGAACGTCCCCTCGTCGCCGAACTCCTCCACCAGCGCCTTGGTCTTGGCCGACGTGCGGTTGTGCACGGCCACGGGATGCCCGTGCCGGGCGAGGTTGCGGGCCAGGTTCCGCCCCATCACCGCCAGCCCGGTGACACCGATTCGCGCCTTCTGCATTGGCTCACTCCTCCTCGTGTGCGACCCTGACCAAGGGGTTGTACGCGGCTCATGATCCCCCCGTTCGAGCGCCCGGGCCCGCATGCCCGCGCCCGGCGCGGGAAAGGGCCGCGCGTTGAGGACCACTATCGATAGTGCCATCTACCTGGGGGTGCGATGCTGGGACTGCCGGACGAGGCGGCCGCGTGTCTTTTCGATCTCGACGGGGTGCTGACCCGGACCGCGGCCGTTCACGCGGCGGCGTGGAAGGAGATGTTCGACGGCTACCTGCGCGAGCGGGCGGAGCGGACCGGTGAGGCGTTCACCGAGTTCGACCCCGTGCGCGACTACGGCCGGTACGTCGACGGCAAGAGGCGCGAGGACGGGACGCGCTCGTTCCTGGAGTCGCGCGGCATCTCCCTGCCCGAGGGCGATCCGGACGACCCGCCCGAGAAGGAGACGATCAGGGGTCTGGGGAACCGCAAGAACGCCCTGGTCCTGAAGCTGATCGAGGAGAAGGGCGTCGAGACGTTCGAGGGCTCGATCGACTACGTCCGCAAGGCGCGGGAGGCGGGGCTGAAGACGGCCGTGGTCTCCTCCAGCGCCAACACCGTCCAGGTCCTGCGGACGGCCGGCATCACCGACCTGTTCGACGCGCGCGTCGACGGCGTCGTCGCCGCGGAGCGGAACCTGCCCGGCAAGCCCGCCCCCGACACGTTCCTCGCGGGGGCCGAGGAGCTCGGCGTCCCGGCCGGCAAGGCGGTGGTCTTCGAGGACGCCCTCGCCGGCGTCCAGGCGGGGCGGGCCGGAGCGTTCGCCTACGTCGTCGGCGTCAACCGGGTCGGCGACGAGCACGCGAAGGCGCTCGCCGAGCACGGCGCCGACGTGGTGGTCGACGACCTGTCCGAGCTGCTGGAGGCGCCGTGAGCACGCACGAAGGCCAGGCCGGGGCCGACCGGCCCGTGTTCTCCGTGGAGCCGTGGTGCGTGCGGGAGCCGGAGCTGCGGCTGGACCGGCTGGCCCAGACCGAGTCGGTGTTCGCCCTCTCCAACGGGCACGTCGGAATGCGCGGCAACCTCGACGAGGGCGAGCCCCACGGGCTCCCTGGCACCTACCTGAACTCCTTCTACGAGCAGCGCCCCCTGCCGCACGCCGAGACCGCCTACGGCTACCCCGAGATGGGCCAGACGGTCATCAACGTCACCAACGGCAAGGTGATCCGGCTGCTCGTCGACGACGAGCCGCTCGACGTGCGCTACGGCCGGCTGCACCACCACGAGCGGATCCTCGACATGCGCGCGGGGACGCTGACCCGGCACGTGGAGTGGACCTCCCCGGCCGACCGGACGATCAAAGTGACCTCGGTCCGGATGGTGTCGCTGACCCAGCGCGCCGTCGCGGCGATCTGCTACGAGGTCGAGCCGGTCGACGAGGCGGTCCGGGTCGTCGCCCAGTCGGAGCTGGTGGCCAACGAGGCCCTGCCCGGCGGCGGCAAGGACCCGCGCGAGTCGGCGATCCTGAGCAGCCCGCTCGTGGGCGAGGAGCACGTCGCCAACGGCACCAAGGTGCTGCTGCTGCACCGGACGCGGCAGAGCGGCCTGCGGATGGCCGCCGGGATGTCGCACGACATCGAGGGCCCGGAGTCGATGGCGATCGACACCGAGAGCTCCAAGGACGTGGGGCGCCTGACGGTCGCGACGCGGCTGGAGCCGGGGCAGCGGCTGCGCATCGTCAAGTACATCTCCTACGGCTGGTCGAGCCGGCGGTCGCGTCCCGCGCTGCACGACCAGGTGGTCGGGGCGCTGGCGGGCGCGCGGCAGACCGGCTGGCAGGGCCTGCTGGACGAGCAGCGCGAGTACCTCGACGAGTTCTGGGAGGGCGCCGACGTCGAGGTCGACGGGGACGCCGAGATCCAGCAGGCGGTCAGGTTCGGGCTGTTCCACGTCCTGCAGGCCGGCGCCCGCGCGGAGCGCCGCATGATCCCGGCCAAGGGGCTGACCGGGCCGGGCTACGACGGGCACACGTTCTGGGACACCGAGACGTTCGTGCTGCCGGTCCTCACCTACACCTCCCCCGGCGCCGCGGCGGACGCCCTCGGCTGGCGGCACATGACGCTGCCGCTGGCCCGGGACCGTGCCAACCAGCTCGGGCTGGAGGGCGCGACGTTCCCGTGGCGCACGATCCGCGGGCACGAGTGCTCGGGCTACTGGCCGGCCGGCACCGCGGCGTTCCACATCAACGCCGACATCTCCGACGCCGTCGTCCGGTACGTGGACGCCACGCAGGACGAGCAGTTCGAGCGGGAGATCGGCCTGGACATCCTGGTCCACACGGCCCGGCTGTGGCGCAGCCTCGGCCACCACGACGTGGGCGGGGTGTTCCGCATCGACGGGGTCACCGGCCCCGACGAGTACAGCGCGGTGGTCGACAACAACGTCTACACCAACCTGATGGCGCGCCGGAACCTCCAGGAGGCCGCCGAGACGGCGATGCGCCACCCGGACGTGGCCGACCGGCTCGGCGTGAACGCCGAGGAGGCGGCGTCGTGGCGGGACGCGGCGGCGGCGATGCTCATCCCCTACGACGAGCGTCTCGGCGTCCATCCGCAGAGCGAGAGTTTCACCAACCACGCCCGCTGGGACTTCTCGGCCACCAAACCCGACCACTATCCCCTGCTGCTGAACTACCCCTACTTCGACCTCTACCGCAAGCAAGTGGTCAAGCAGGCCGACCTCGTGCTCGCCCTGCACCTGTGCGGCGACGCGTTCACCGAGGAGCAGAAGGAGCGCGACTTCGCCTACTACGAGGGCCTGACCGTCCGCGACTCCTCGCTGTCGGCGCAGACGCAGGCGGTCGTCGCCGCCGAGGTCGGGCAGCTGGAGCTGGCGCACGACTACCTCGGCGAGACCGCGCTGATGGACCTGCACGACCTGAACCACAACACCCGCGACGGGCTGCACATCGCCTCGATGGCGGGCGCGTGGAGCGGCCTGGTCGCCGGGTTCGGCGGGATGCGGGCGGGCAGGGGCACGCTGCGGTTCGCGCCGCGGCTGCCCGGCGGGATCAGCCGGCTGGCGTTCCGGATGCGGTACCGCGGCAACCGGATCAAGGTCAGCGTGACGGGCGAGGCGGCCCGCTACGAGCTGCTGGACGGCCGGGGCCTCACGCTGTGGCACCACGGCGAGCGGTTCACGCTCGCCGACGAGCCCGTCGAGCTGCCGATCGAGCAGATCCCGGTGCGCCCGCCGGTGACGCAGCCGGCGGGGCGGGAGCCGGCCCCGCGGCGCATCGACCCGCACGGGCGCGATCCCCGCCGCCGCTAGGCGGGGTCGCTCCCCGGAGCGCAGACGCGCGCGCAGCCGTCCGCCCCGGAGGCCCGCGTCCCGTCCGCCGGGCGGGGCGCGGGCTCCCCGGCGCCCGCCGGCACGAGCAGGCGGCGCGGCCCGGGCCCCTCGTCGCCGAGCCGGTCGTAGGGGTTGGCGAGGGCGCACTTGTTGATCGACAGGCAGCCGCAGCCGATGCAGTCGGTGAGGTCGTCGCGCAGCCGTTCGAGCTGCCGGATGCGCGCGTCGAGGTCGCCGCGCCACCGCTCCGAGAGGCGCGCCCAGTCCGCCACCGTGGGGGTGCGCTCCTCGGGGAGGGTGGCGAGCGCGTCGCGGATGTCGCCGAGCGGGATCCCGACGCGCTGCGAGACCTTGATGAACGAGACCCGGCGGAGCGTGTCCCGGCTGAACCGCCGCTGGTTGCCCGCCGTGCGGCGGCTCTTGATCAGTCCCTTGGACTCGTAGAAGTGCAGCGCCGAGACGGCCACGCCGCTCCGCTCGGCGAGCTGCCCGACGGTGAGTTCGTGCACCCGGTGCTCCAGCCGCGTCATGCACCGGATCCTACGCGTTCCTCAACCGCGCTTGAGGTTGCCCTGGCGGGCGACGACCAGGTCAGTAGTGGGGGCCCGGCCGGTACTGGGCGGCCGGGCTCGGCCCGCCCGGGCGCTCGGCGGCCTGGCCGAGCCGGCGCAGCCGGAACGCCGCGCCGATCATGGCGGCACCGGTCAGGACGGCCAGCAGCCCGATCAGCCAGACGATGGCGATCGCGCCGGAGACGGGCCACGCGAACAGCATGATCCCGAAGATCAGCGAGACGGCGCCGGTGAGCACGTACGCCCACTCGCCCTTGAGCTGCTTGCGCATCGCGAGCGCCACCCCGATCTCCAGCACGCCGGTGGCGACCGCCCAGGCGGCGATCAGCATGAGCAGGACGAACGCGGTGATGCCGGGCCACACCAGCGCCGCGACGCCGAGCGCGACCCCCGCGGCCCCCGACAGGGCCAGCAGGCCGCGCGGCCCTCCGGACGTGCCGCGGATCGCCTGCGCCACCGCGAACACGCCGTCCACCAGGGCGTACGCGCCGAACAGCACCACCAGCGCGAAGACGGTGATGCCCGGCCACACCCAGGCGACGATGCCGAAAATGATCGCGAACGTGCCGCGCAGCGCGAGCACCCACCAGTGGCGGGTCATCAGATCGAACATGCCGGCCTCCCCGGGGACGGAACCTCCTCCAGTGTCCGTCTCCGCCCCTTTCGGGGAACGCAAAGGCCGGTCGCGCACTTCGCAAAGTTCGCGACCCGCCCCCCGGTCCGGCCGGGGGGCCGGCTCCGGCCGCGCGGCAGTGCG
>NZ_JBEZJP010000282.1:0-10766 GCF_040653175.1 Actinomadura sp. NPDC048032 | reverse complement strand
GTCCGCGCTGCACTCGCTCGCCCCGCTCGCCACCGACACCGCCCCCCAGGACGACGGCGGCGGGCGCGGGTGGCTGCTGCTGATCCTCGCCGCCGCCGTCTACGGCCTCGGCTACGCGATCTCCATCCGGATCCACCCCTACAAGAACTGCCCCCGCTGCAACGGCTCGGGCCGCCACCGCGGCACCTTCTTCAGCCACGCCTACCGGGCCTGCGACCGATGCGGCGGAAAGGGCCGCGAGTACCGCACCTTCGCCCACCGCCCCTACGCCCAAAACGAGCACAAGCGCCGGGGCCGTCGATGACCCGCCCCCGCACCGGCCTGGACTGGCACTCCGCCGCGCACTGGGGTGGCGGACGCCGCCTGCCGTGCGTGCACTGCGGCCGGGGCGCGTTCTGTCGCGACGACAACGGCCGCCCCTGCCACAAGACGTGCGCAGAGACCGCCATGCGAGAAACCGCGCTTCGCGGCCAGGGCGACACTGACGGCGCGGCCGGTGCCGTCCTGGGACTGGAAGGCAACGCCGCATGACCTCATCACCCCCGCTGTCCCTGGGATCTTTGTGCACCGGCTACGGCGGGCTGGACATGGCCGTCGCCGCCGTGCTCGATGTCGCGCCCGTATGGGTCGCCGACCCAGACCCCGGTGCCGCCGCGATCCTGGCCCACCACATGCCCGGCGTCCCCAACTTGGGTGACATCACCGCCGTGGACTGGACGACCGTCCCGCCGGTGGACGTTCTCGCCGCCGGCTACCCGTGCCAGCCGTTCAGCGCCGCCGGCCTCAAGAAGGGAACCGCCGATGAACGGCACCTCTGGCCCAACGTCGCCGCTGCCATTCGCGTTCTACGACCCCGCCTCGTCGTGCTGGAGAACGTCGAACGCCATCTTCGAGTTGGATTCGCCGACGTCCTCGCCGACCTTGCCGCCCTCGGGTTCGATGCGGAGTGGTGCATTGCGAGCGCGTCAGACGTCGGCGCTCCCCACCACCGTCGCCGCCTCATCGTCCTCGCCTGGGACGCTGCTGCCGACGCCCCGGACCTCCGACACCAACGGCGCCGGCCTCCACGGGAGCGGGGGCCTGGACCTACGGACGGCCGTGACGCTGCTGCCGACGCCGACCGCCGTGCACTGGTCGCGCTGCTCGACCGCGAATCGCACGAACCCCAAGCCGACCACGACCACCACCAGTCAAACGCTCCTGGACGTGTTCTGGACTGGGGCCCCTACACCGCCGCCGTCCATCGATGGGAAGCAATCTGCGGCCGGCCAGCTCCCGCTCCCACTGAGCGGGGACGCAACGACCAACCACGCCTGACGCCCGCGTTCGTCGAATGGCTCATGGGCCTCCCCGAGGGCCACGTCACCGCCGTTCCCGACCTCACCCGCAACCAGCAGCTTCGCGCCCTCGGCAACGGCGTCGTCTGGCAGCAGGGCGCCGCCGCCCTGCCCGCCCTGCTGGCCCGCCTCACCGCCGACCGCCCGACCTCGGAGGAGACCGCAGCATGACCCCCCCGACTCCCGCCCGGTCGCGCGTCCCGCCCCGGCCCACCGCCGCGGCGCTGGCGCGCTACGCGCTGGCCGCCGCCGCGCGCGGCTGGCATGTCTTCCCGCTGGCCCCCGGGGACAAGGAGCCGCCCCACGGGGTGCGGTGGACCAAGGTCGCGACCACCGATCCCGAGGTGATCCGGCGTATCTGGGCCCGGCGCCCCTACAACATCGGGATTGCGTGCGGGCCCTCCCGCCTGCTGGTGATCGACCTGGACATGCCCAAGCCCGGCGAGCACCCGCCGCCCCGGTGGGCGGTGCCCGGCGTGAACGACGGCGCCGACGTGTTCGCGATGGTGTGCGAACAGGCAGGCCAGCCGATGCCGCTGGAGACCTTCCACGTCCGCACCCGCCGCGGTGGATCGCACCTGTACTTCACCGCGCCCGAGGGCGTCCGCCTGACCAACACCTCCGGAGACCGGGGCGAGGGATTGGGCTGGAAAGTCGACACCCGCGGCGACGGCGGTTACGTGCTGGGCCCCGGCTCCTTCGTGGAGCTGCCCGACGGCACCGGCACCTATACGCCGATCCATACTGTCGCCCCGGCGCCGCTGCCCGGCTGGCTCGCCGAACGGCTCCGACCGGCGCTGCTGCCGCCGCAAAAGCCGGTCACGGTGCGCCTGTCCACCGGCAACCGCGGCGCCTATCTGAACAAGGCGCTCACCGCCAGCCTGAACGCGATCGCCGACGCCCCCGAGGGGCGCCGCAACGCCACCTTGTACGGCGCCGCGGTCGCCCTCGGCCAGCTCGTGGCCGGGGGCGCCCTCGACCCCGACGACACCGAGCAACTGCTGACCGCTGCCGCCGTGCGCGCCGGGCTGGCACCCATGCCAGCCCGCCGGACCATCCGGTCCGGGTTCCGCGCCGGCACCCAACGCCCCAGGAGCGTCCCCGCATGACGACCAAGCCGCACCTGCAAGTCGGATCCGGCCCCGAGACCATTCGCGTGCTGAAGTCCGAACTCGCCAACGGCGCCCTGCCCGACACCTACGTCTCGGCCGGGTCCCTGGTCCACATGGAAACCGTGTCCGGCGGGCAGACCTCCCCGGCCGCCGACGAAGACTCGCCCCTTCCGGTGACCGCAAGCCCCGTCACCCCGGCCACCCTGGCGGGTCTGCTGGCCGAACACGCCTACGTCTACCGGCTCCGGTCCCGCCGAACCGGCAACGGCGGAACCGAGACGTTCGAAGAAGAGGTCACCCCGCCGCGCGACATCCTGGCCTCAGTGCTGGCTGGCAAGACCTGGCCCGGCCTGGCCCCGCTGCGCGGCGTGATCGGCGCCCCGGTGCTCCGCCGAGACGGCACCCTTCTGCAACGCCCCGGCTACGACGCCGCGACCGGCCTGTATCTGGCATCGAAGGTGGCGCTACCGCCCGTTCCCGACCATCCCACCGCCGAACAGGTCGACACCGCCCGCGACTTCGTCCTGAACCGGTTCCTGCGCGACTTCCCCTGGGCCAGTGCAGCCGACCGGGCGAACTACCTCGCGCTGCTGGTCACCCCGATCCTGCGGCACTTCACCCGGTCACTGACGCCGTTCGCGCTGATCGACGCGACCATGCCCGCATCCGGCAAGAGCATCCTGACCGGCGGACCCGGCATGCTCTACGGCCAGCGCGTCATCCCCTGGGCCTACACCGAGGAAGAACTCCGCAAATCCATCACCGCCGTGCTGGCCGAACAGGTCGGCGTGGTGGTGTGGGACAACCTCGCCGAAGGAACCGTCATCGACTCGGCCACCCTGGCCCTGCTCGTCACCGCCGGCGTCTGGTCCGACCGCCAACTGGGCGCCTCCCGCAACATCGCCACCGTCAACGACCGGCTCTGGATGGCCACCGGCAACAACCTCCAGGTCGGTGGGGACATGGCCTCCCGCACCGTCCGGGTGCATCTGGACCCCAACATGCCGCGGCCTGAGCAGCGCGACCAGTCCCGGTTCGGGATCCCGCACCTGGACCAGTGGATCACCGACCCACGCAACCAGCTCACCGTGCTGTGGCACCTCCTGGTCCTGGTCCTGGACTGGACCGGCAACGGAGCGCCCCGAGCCGACACGGTCTCGATGCGGCAGTTCACCCCGTGGGCGCAAGCCCTTGGCGGGTTCCTGGCCCACCACGGGATTGACGGGTTCCTCGCCAACGCCGCCGACGTCCGCGGCATCGACGAGGACGAGACCCGCTGGCGCGCGTTCCTGGCCTGCTGGCACGAACTGCACGGCACCGAGCCCATGACCGCCGCCGAGTTGCGCCGCTCCGGCGACCCCGACCGCGTCGGCCTGGACGAACACGACCGGTGGGACGGGCAGTTCATCACCACCCACACCGGCCGACTGCCCAACGCCCTGTCCCTCGGACGACTGCTCACCGGGCAGGCCGGCCGGTGGCGCGGCGACTACGTCATCCGCTCGGCCAAACACGACCGGGGCAACCGCAACGTGTTCTGGGTGGAACACCATGAGCAGTGACCCGGCACGGAACCCGCTGAAACATCCCGGCATCTCGGCATCACGGCAAACCCGCCACTGAGCTGCGAAGACTCTTGCCGAGATACAGCAACCCGGCAAAGGTCCATCTCGGCATCTCGGCACCGGTTGCCGAGATAACCCCCCGATTGCCGAGATAGCCCAAGCCCGATCACTGCTAACTCGGCACCCATCACCGCAGCTCACGGGCACATCTGCCGAGATGCCGAGATGCCGAGATGTTTCAGCCCCTCCCGCACAGCACAGCCGGCGGCGCCAAGCCACCCCGCGCACCGCCGGGGTTGCCCAAACGACCGATCAGCGACGAAGGGTCCACTGCGAGATGGCCACGAGGATGCCCAGTCCGGCCGAGTTGTACGGCCTCAAGCCCCTCTACAAGGTCTCCGAATTGCCCGGCATTCTCCCGTTCAGCCGGAGCCGGGTTTACGAGTTGGTCCGCGCGGGGCGCATCAGGACTGTCACGGAGCACAGCGTTCGCCTTGTGCCCGCCAGCGCGATTATCGAGTACATCGAACTACTGGAAAGTGAGGCCGGGGCCCCGTGACTGACAAGAAGCGCCGTCCACGCGGTGAAGGGGGGCTTCATTGGGACGACAGGCGGCAACGCTGGATCGCGTCCGTGACGGTCGGATACACCCCAGACGGTAAGCGCATCGTGCGCAGGGCAAGCGACCGATCTAAGACCAGGGCACTAGTCAAGCTCAAGGAAAAGGTTCGCGACCATGAGGACGGCTTGGCCGTCGGCCCTGGCAATTACACCGTTGCGGAGGCGGTTCGGTACTGGCTCGCCTACGGGCTGAACGGTCGCGATGCCGGGACGGTCGGAAACTACCGCATCCTTGCAGAGAAGCACATCATCCCAAGGCTGGGCGCGAGGAAGCTTCGCGATTTGTCCGCTGAAGACGTGGACAAGTGGCTAGCGGAGAAGGCAGCCGAACTCAGCACGCGGAGTCTCCGATTGATCCACTCGATTCTCAACCGATCCGTACGGAACGCCCAGGCGCGCGACAAGGTCAAGCGGAACGTAGTGGCGCTATGCGACGTCCCGACCGGACGCCAGGGGCGGCCCTCCAAAGCGCTCACGCTCGCACAGGCCGAAGCCGTGCTGAACGCTGCGGAGGGCGCGGCCCTAGACGCCTACGTCGTGCTCTCGTTGCTTGTGGGGGCTCGCACGGAGGAACTGCGAGCGCTCACGTGGGCCCATGTGGATCTTGTCGGCAAGCCGGATGCGGAACCGCCGGTGCCGCCGACCGTGATGGTCTGGCGTTCGGTGCGAGCTGGCGGGGACACAAAGACCCGCAAGTCTCGCCGGACGCTGGCCCTGCCGGCGCGATGCGTGGAGGCGCTGCGTGCCCACCGTCGAAGGCAGGATGCCGCGAGGAAGGCGGCCGGTAATGCGTGGCAGGAACACGGCCTGGTGTTCGCGTCGCGAGTTGGGACGCCTCTGGACTCGCACAACGTCAGGCGCGCCTTCCGGCACATCCTCGCCAAGGCCGAACTACCGGCCGCGGACTGGACGCCCCGCGAGATGCGGCACAGCTTCGTATCCCTGCTGTCCGACAGCGGGGTCGCCATCGAAGACATCGCACGCCTGTGCGGCCACAGCGGGACGGCCGTCACAGAGACGGTCTACCGGCTCCAGATCAGACCCGTGATCGAGGGTGGCGCTACGGCCATGGATCGCATCTTCCCGGGCACTGGCACACCTTTGTAGCCGCCGTGAACCGTAGGCGGCCGGTTCATGGCGGAACCGGCCGCCGCGCACGCTCACCGGTAGATCTCCCGCCGGTGGCCGACGTCGATCACCAGCAAAATCAACTCGGTATCTTCTACGCAATAGATAATGCGATAATCGCCAACTCGGATACGGAGCGCTCCCGAAACGCCTTGGAGAGCGACGACGCCCGCCGGGCGCGGGTTGTCTGCTAGTGCGTCGATGGCTGCGACAATGCGGCGCCGAACCGGCTTGTCGAGAGCTGCGATCTCTTTCTCTACGCCAGCTCGCATCGCTATTTTGTATGCGGCCACGGCTACAGCTCCAGTCGGCTCTTCACGTCCTCCCAGGTGATAACTGGCTCGCCGGATGCTATAGATTCCAGCGCTCGACGTGCGGCCAGCGTATCGGCGATTTCAGTGAGTAGCTCTGAGCGTTCGTCGTCTCCGAGTGTGGCCAACTCAGTCGCTACTTCCACGGGGACGACGGCGGCCAGACGTTGGCCGTGCTCAGTCAAGTAGACGATCTGCCCCTCATCTGCCACACGATGTGCGAGAGCGCCCACATCGACCTTGGTGTCGAGTGACACCTCGGGGGAGATGTGCAGTTGATCAGACTCGCCAGGTCGCCGTGCTGAGGACCGAGCCAGAAGGCCAACACGGTGCTCGACTGGGACCGCTTTATCCTCGATGACGATATCGCGCATGTAGTCATGAACTGCTGGCTCGGGTATGCGGAACTTCCGGCCGACGCGGATAGCGGGCAGTTCGCCGGAGTGCACCAGGCGATAGACGGTCATCTTGGAGACGCGCATGATCGAAGCCACCTCGGCTACGGTCAAGAAATCGATCTTGCTCGCGGGGCGCTTGGCTCTCTTGTGCTTGTGTGGCATCGGTGCCCTCCCTCGCGGCGTCGCTGCACCCAGGAGTCTATGTCGAGGGCTCCGGCCTGAGGCAGTTCGCGAAGCTGTGGGGCGTGAGGGTGCCACCGAGGTATGCCAGGGGAGGGGCTCGCAGTGATGCCAGGTCAGCGCAAGCCCTAGTCACTCAGTTGGACACTCAGCACATGACTAAGGCCACCTCCGAAGATCGGAAGTGGCCTCTGACCTGTCGGGACGGCGGGATTTGAACCCACGACCCCTTGACCCCCAGTCAAGTGCGCTGCCAAACTGCGCTACGTCCCGGTGCCCGTTTGAGCGGGCGTGATTACTGTAGCGCAGTCTGCGGGGTCGTGCGTACCGAGATACGGGGGCGCGGATCTCTGGTAGGCAGGCCTGATGGTGCGTTTGCGGGCGGTGCTGGCCGGGGTCTTGGGCCTGGGGCTGGTGTGCGGGTGCGGGGACGGTGGAGGGGCTCGGGCGGTGAGTGGGAGTCCTGAGCCGGAGCGGTCCGTGCCGCGGGTTTCGGAGGCGCCGTCCAAGGCGCCGGTCGTGCGGGTGCCGGCTGGTGTGCGGGCCTCGTACGAGGTGTTCGATCGGGCCGCCGGGCGGGTGGTGGTCGCGCGGGCGACGCGGCGGACGTTCCGGTCGGCCTCGGTGGTGAAGATCCTCATCGCGCTGGACTACATGGATCGGCATGAGGTGTCGGCGGCCGATCGGCGGCTGCTGGTGCCGATGCTGCGGTCGAGTGACGACGGGGCCGCCACGGAGTTCTGGCGGCGGGGCGGGCGGAAGCAGATCATCGAGCGCATGGTGCGGAAGATGGGGCTGGAGGACACCGCGCCGCCGCCCGCGGAGAAGCCCGGGTTCTGGGGGTACACGGCGCTCAGTGCGCGGGACGTGGTGCGGATGTACCGGTACCTGCTGGAACGGGCGCCGGAGGGGCAGCGGGAGTTCGTGCTCCGGCAGTTGCGGGCGTCGACGCCCTGCGGGACGGACGGGTTCGACCAGACGTTCGGGATCCCGCGGGCGGTGAAGCGGCCGTGGGCCGTGAAGCAGGGGTGGTCGGGGTTCGGGGAGACGCCGTCGGAGCCGTGCCATGTGCGGCCTGCGGCGTGGCGGCCCGACCTGGGGCTGGGGCGGCCCGTGCTGCACACGACGGGGGTCGTGGGCGACAAGATCGTGGTGGTGCTGACGCTGCATCCGGCGGGGACTCCGTTCGGGACGGCGGCGGCGCGGATCACCTCGCTGACGCGGCAGGTGACGCGGGTGTGACGTGGGTCACACGGCGGGGAACGGGTCCGTTTTGAGACGGTCACCGGAAGTGGTCGGCTTCGGGCGTGAACGGAAAACCCGGGCAAAGATCTAGCCTCTTTGCAGGGACATGGGCGAATAGTCCCTCACTGACGTATGTAGCTTTTTTCTCCCAGGGGCAGGTGACGCCGAACGGGGGACGGGGTTGGCGGAAGCGGAAGGCACGCAGCCCGGGGTGCCCGGCGCGGACGTGGAGGACCTCCGGGGCGCGGCGCGCGACCGGGCCGTGCTGGCGGAGGCGCGGGTCGTGCTGGCCCGGCGTCTCGGCGTCCCGCCGGGGGAGGCCCTGCAGCACCTGATCTGGCTCGCGCGCGATCTGGACATCGAGATGGCCGAGGCGGCGTCGCTGCTGGTCAAGGATGGCGGCGGCGGGCCGGTGGGGGCCGTGGTGGCGGGGCGCAGGGCGCCCCGCACCGAGGAGGTGCCCGCGGAGCGCCAGGCGGTCCTGTCGGAGGCCGAGGACGTCCTGCGCCGGGTGACGGCCGAGGACACCGCGGGGGACGCGGAGATCCTCGCGAGGGTGCCCGACGACCCGGCGGCGACGGCGGTGCTGGAGGGGGCGCTCGACTCGGCGGCCCACCTGGTCCCGGTGCGGGGGCCGGAGGGCAGCGTGGTCGACTTCCTGTTCGCGGAGCTCAACGGCGTCGCCAAGGACATGTTCGGGCGGGGCCGGGAGGAGCTGACCGGACTGCGGCTGCTGCGGACGGACCCGGGGGCGGTGCTCAGCGGCCTGTTCGACGACTACGTCGGGGTGCTGGAGTCCGGGACGCGTTTGGAACGTTCCTCGATCCAGTACTCGACGGCTCAGCGGGGCCTGTCCCGCTCGTCGCGGATGAGTGTGCGGTGCGTGCGGGTGCCTACCGGCATCTGCGTGACATGGCGGTACCACCTGGCCGAGGACCGCATCGCGCGGCGGCTGGAGCGGGTCGAGCGGCTCGCGCTGATCGGGTTCGGGGAGTGGGACCTCGCCACCGGGGAGGCGGACTGGACGCCGCAGATGCTGGCCAACTACGGCCTGTCTCCCGACGAGGTGCCGCCGATGCCGCACGACCTGCCGAAGGTCGTGGCCGACGACGACCTGCCGCTGGTCGAGGAGGCCGTCCAGACCATGTTCTCGCGGCGTGAACCGGTAGAGGCGGAGCACCGCGTGATCAGCCACGACGGGACGCCCCGCCATCTGTGGGTGTTCGCCGAGCCCGTGCTGGGCGAGTCCGGGCTGCCCGTCTCGATCAACATCGTGTCGCAGGACATCACCCGGCGGCGCGGGGTGGAGCGCGCGCTGGCCGAGACCCGGCGGCAGATGCTGCGCCAGCAGGCGCGGACGGCCCAGGAGCGGCGCGTGGCGGTGACCCTGCGGCGGGCCATCCTGCCGGACGAGGACGAGGTCGAGCAGCTGCCGGGCCTGTGCACCTCGATCCGCAGCATGGCGGCGGAGAGCACGGCCCGCATCGGGGGCGACTGGTTCGCGACCAAGGCCCTCCAGGACGGGCGGGCGATGTTCGCGATCGGGGACGCGGCCGGACACGGGCTGCCGGCGGCGGCGGCGATGGCGCGGACCCGGAACGGCCTGCTGGGCCTCGCCTGCACGGGGGAGCGCCCGGGGCGGCTGGTCGGCTGGCTGAACGAGCTGATCGGCGCCATGGACCCGCCGGCGACGGGCACCGCCATCGTCGCCCACTACGACCCGTCCCGGCACGTCCTGGAGTGGACGTGCGCGGGCCATCCGCCGCCGATCCTCGTCCGGGACGGGCGGGCGACCCCGCTGGAGGTGGTCCGCGACCCGATGCTCGGCGCCATGCCCGGCTGGGAGTACACGACGATCACCACCGGGCTCACGTCGGGCGACATGCTCTTCCTCTACACCGACGGCCTGGTGGAGCGCCGGGACGCGGACCTGGACGAGCGGATCGTCCGCCTGACCCACATCCTGCGGGACTCCTCCACACGTCCCGACCGGGTGCTGGACGAGGTGCTGGCGCGGATGGAGCACGACCGGGCGGCGGACGACACCACGCTGTTCGCCCTTTACGTGGAGTGACCGTCCGGGCCTCGCGGTGACGGACGGCACGGCTGGCCAGCGAAGATCACCTAGTGTGACGTGCGCCTCACCCGGCGGGGCGGCCGGGTGGCGGGCCGCCTCGGCGGAGACCGTCCGACGCCCCCTATTCGATCTTCTTTACCTTTTCCCGAAGGCGCGGTAAGGGCGGCGGGCAAGGGGTTGGGCGCCTCTCGAGAAAGATCGGGAAGAGGCGGCGCCGCCCCGGTGTTGGGAGTCTCTTGAGAGGGCTTTGAGCAGGCAAGACTTTACTTTATGCCTGGTTTGCTTTTCTTGAGAAGGTTGGTACCTTCGATCCCGAATCACGCAGCGCGTCCCATGCGTTGCCACCGGCCGCACCATGCGCGGCCGAGGATCGCGGAGCGGTATCCGCACGCGATGCGCGCCAATCGACGCGCGCCCCCTCATCAAGATCTGCCAGAGAGAACATCCGTATACCTGCACCGCTCCCGCGGTGCGAGGCCGAGTCCGTCCGGTCGGTGACCGGAGCGGAGCCGGGGACCCACGTTTCTGGGGTGAATCGGCGCGCCCGAGAGTCGCGCCGTAGGGCTGCTTCCATGCCCGAATCCGTCAGCTAACCCGGTAGGCGCCATGGAAGACAAGGAGATTCCCTGCATGTCCGGTCTTTTCGATCGACTTTCGCTCAACCGCCTCACCCCCGAGGACAAGGCCGTCGGCGTCGCCGTGGGCGCGGTCCTGGCCGCAAGATGGGCGCGTTCGAGGTGATGGAGGGGCGCCCGCTCACGGTGCTCCAGTCGGCCTACCGTGCCGCGATGC
>NZ_JBEZJP010000281.1:0-10812 GCF_040653175.1 Actinomadura sp. NPDC048032 | reverse complement strand
GAACCGCTACGGGCAGCGGGCCTGGCTGCGGCAGCTCGACCCGCCGCCGACCCGGGCGACCCGAACCCAAGTACGTCATCTCCTTCGGCGCCTGCTCCAACTGCGGCGGCCCGTACTGGGACTCCTACTGCGTGACCAAGGGCGTCGACCAGATCATCCCGGTGGACGTCTACGTCCCCGGCTGCCCGCCCCGGCCCGAGGCGCTGCTGCAGGGCATCGTCCACCTCCAGGAGAAGATCGCGGGCGAGTCGCTGGGCGACCGCTACGGCGGGGACGGCGGCGGCGAGCCCGTCGCCCCGCCGCCCGCGCCGCGTCCGTTCCCGGCCACCGTCCTGCGCCGCCCGCTCCAGCCGCCGCCCCCGTCCGACGAGCACGAGAGCTTCGAGCACTGGCACAGCCTGGAGGCCGACGGCCATGAGGCCGAGCCCCCGAAGGACGAGGCGGAAGAGACCGCTGCCGCGGACAACGAGACGCTGCCCGTCCCGCACCTCGGCGACGCGGAGGCCACGATGGAGCTCGAACCGAGGCCCGAGACGCCGCCCGTCCGGCCGGAGGACAAGGCGCAGCCCGTCCGGCCGGAGGACAGGACGCCGCCAGTCCAGCCGCCGGTCGCGCCGGAGCCCGGAGCGCCGCCCGTCGATCCGACCGACGTCACCCAGCCCGTCCGGCATCTCGGCGAGGCCGACGTTTCGGGCGAGCCCGAACCCGCGCCCGAACCCGAACCCGAACAGGCCGCGCCTCCAGCTGGGCCGTCGGACACGACGCAGCCCGTCCACATGGTCGAGGACCAGTACGTCACCGTGCCCGTCCCGGTGGTGGAGGACGACGACCTGGGCGCGGTCCCGTCGCACGATCCGTCGATCATCCCCGGGCTGGTGGACGACGACCACGACGACCAGATCGGGCGCGACCGATGAGCCCGCAGCCGCCGGGAGCGGAACTCGCCGCCGCCTGGACGGGACGCTTCGGCGACGAGGTCACCACCGAGGAGACCTTCGGCGGGCTGGCCGTCGGGGTGTCGCCCGAGCTCTGGCTGGACGCGCTCGCCTTCGCGCGCGACGACCTGTCCTGCGGCTTCTTCGACTGGCTGACCGGCGTCGACGAGCTGGAGGACGGCTTCGCGGTCGTCGTCCACGTGTACTCGCTGGAGCGCCGCCACCACCTGCTGATCCGCACGCGCGTCACGAAGCGGGCGCCCGTGCTGGCGACGGCGACGGGCGTCTACCGGGGCGCCGCATGGCACGAGCGGGAGACGGCGGAGATGTTCGGCATCCTCTTCGAGGGCCACCCGAACCTCGTGCCCCTGCTGCTGCCCGACGGGTTCGAGGGCCACCCGCTGCGCAAGGACTTCGTGCTCGCCGCCCGCGTCGCCAAGCCGTGGCCGGGCGCCAAGGAGCCGGGCGAGTCGGGGCACGGGGCGCCGAGCCGCCGCCGCGTCCGCCCGCCCGGGGTTCCGGAGGGCTGGGGGCCCCATGCTTGAGGTCGTGGTCAAGCTGGTGCTGGTCGCGGGCGCGTTCGCGGTGCTCCCGCTGCTGGTGGGGCAGGCCGAGCACAAGGTGATGGCGCACATGCAGGGCCGTCTCGGCCCCATGTACGCGGGCGGTTTCCACGGCTGGGCGCAGCTCGTCGCCGACGGCGTCAAGTTCGCGCAGAAGGAGGACGTGGTACCGCGCGACGCCGACCGCTGGGTGTTCAAGCTGGCGCCGGGCGTGGCGATCGTCCCGTACCTGCTGGTGCTGCTGGTGATCCCGGTCGGGCCCGGCGGGCAGGTCGCGCTCGACCTCGGCCCCGGGGTGTTCTTCGCGCTCGCCGTGATGGGCGTCGGCGTGATCGGCGCGATCATGGCGGGCTGGGCGAGCGCGAACAAGTACTCCCTGCTCGGCGGGATGCGGGTCGCGGCGCAGCTGATGTCCTACGAGCTGCCGATGGTGTTCGCGGCGTCGTCGGTGGCGATGGCGGCGGGGACGCTGTCGCTGCAGGGCGTCGTGGAGGAGTGGCGCTGGTGGTGGCTGCCGTGGCAGGCGGTCGGCGGCGTGGTCTTCTTCGTCGCGGGCCTGGCCGAGCTGCGGCGCCCGCCGTTCGACATGCCGGTCGCCGACTCGGAGATCATCTTCGGCCCCTACACGGAGTACGGCGGGCTGCGCTTCGCGCTGTTCATCCTGGCCGAGTACGCCGGGATCGTCGTGCTGTGCGCGCTGACGACGGTGCTGTTCCTCGGCGGGTGGAAGGGCCCGTTCCTGAACACCGAGCTGGGCTGGCTCTGGACGCTGCTGAAGATCGCCGTGCTGGCGTTCTGCGTGATCTGGCTGCGGGTCAGCTACCCGCGCATGCGCGAGGACCAGCTGCAGAAGCTCGCCTGGGCGTGGCTCGTCCCGCTGTCGCTGGCCCAGCTCGCGCTGACCGGCGTCCTCAGGGTCGCCCTCTGAGCGCCGCCGGCGCCGGGGGGTCAGCGGAGGAAGATCGTGAAGTCGGCGAGCTGGGGGAGGACGTCCGGCGGGACGTCGGCGTCGAGGGCCATCTCCTCGACGGAGACGAACCCGCCCGTCTGCGCGCGGCGGCGCACGATCCGGTCGGCGATCTCCGGGGTCATGCCGGGCAGCGCCTCGATGATCTCGCGGGGCGCGTGGTTGACGTCCACGAGCCCGCCGTCGTCATAGGCGCGCGGCACGTCGGGGCGGCCGATGCGCAGCTCGCGGGCGAGCGCCGGGTCCTCGGCGGCGAGCGCGCGGGCCTGCTCGCGCAGCGACCGCCGGTACCTGGCGACCTCGATCGCGTGCTCGTTGAGCACGTTGCGGGGTATCTCGCGGGGGAAGACCGACGGCCGGACGGCGAACGCGTGCCCCGTCCCGGCGATCCACAGCAGGATCGCCAGGAACGAGCCGAGGACGAGGAAGATCGGGTCGCCGGCCTGGAGCATCATCATCACGGCGGCCGTGCCGGCGCCGTAGCCGGCGGCGGTGATCCCGAGCCCGAGGGACCGCCGCCGGACGGCCGCGTACAGGAACGAGAACGGCGTCCCGTAGCCCAGCGTGACAAAGGGCACGAAAGCCCACACGATTCCGCGGGCCGTCTGCGGGGTGGGCACCGGGATGGGCGACGGCAGGGGCGGCTGCGCGTGCCCGGGCGGACCCGGGTACGGGGGGCCGGGCGGACCCGGGTACGGGGGGCGCCTGCCCGGCGCCGGGTGCGGCCGCTGCGGAGGTCGCGGCGGGTGCCGGTGCTGGGGACGGGGGTGGTCGGACGCCGGCCGGGAGCGGTGCTCGGGCTCGGGATCGTAGGGGCGCTCCGCGTGATGACCCACATGCCCTCCCCGGCCGCAAGCCTGCGCACTAGCACACGACCTATACCTCGTTGGACGAACGCCGAACCCGTCGCGTTCCCCCCGCGCCGATCGTGCGCAATCATGGGGCGCGTGGGACGGCTACCAGGAGGCGGGCTGGCCAAGGGGCTGGCGGTCACGTTGCGGACGATGACGCGGCGGTCCATAACGCGCCAGTACCCCGAAGTGCAACCGGACCTGCCGCCGCGCAGCAGGGGCGTCATCGCGCTGTTCGAGGAGAACTGCACGGTGTGCATGCTGTGCGCCCGCGAGTGTCCCGACTGGTGCATCTACATCGATTCGCACAAGGAGACACTCCCGGCCGAAGGCGGCGGGCGCCCCCGGACCCGCAACGTCCTCGACCGCTTCGCGATCGACTTCGCGCTCTGCATGTACTGCGGCATCTGCATCGAGGTGTGCCCCTTCGACGCGCTGTTCTGGTCGCCGGAGTTCGAGTACGCCGAGTACGACATCGCCGAGCTGACGCACGAGAAGGAGCGGCTGCGGGAGTGGATGTGGACCGTCCCGCCGCCGCAGGCGCACGACCCGTCCGCCGAGCCGCCGAAGGAGGTGGCCGCGGCGGAGAAGGCCGCCGCGCGGGCCGCCCGGACTCCCCGCACGGGCCCGCCCCCGGGGCCGGGAGAGCGCGGATGAGCGGCCAGGAGATCGTGTTCACGCTGCTCGGCGTGGTGGCCGTCGGCTCCGCGATCCTCGTGGTCACGACGCGGCAGCTCGTCCACGCGGCGCTGTGGCTGGTCGTGTCGTTCGGCGCGCTCGCGGGCGGCTACCTCGTCCTCACCGCGGAGTTCGTGGCCTGGGTGCAGGTCCTCATCTACGTCGGCGCCGTCGTGGTGCTGCTGCTGTTCGGGGTCATGCTGACGCGGGCGCCGATCGGGCAGTCCGCCGACCTCGACTCCGGGAACCGGTGGGCCGCGCTGGCCGTCGCCGCCGCCACGGCCGCCGTCCTGGTCACGGTGACGGTCATGGGGTTCGGCGGCGCGCGGATGCCGCTGCGCGCGGGCGGCGGGTCGGCGGACGAGCTCGGCGGGGCCGTGTTCCGGACGTGGGTGCTGCCGTTCGAGGTCCTGTCGGTGCTGCTGCTGGCCTCGCTGGTCGGCGCGATCGTCCTGTCGCGGTCCGACATCCGGGCCCGTCCGGCGGCGGAGGCGAAGCCGGTCCGGAAACCCGTCGGGGAGCCGGACGCGAAGCCCGGCGCGGAGCCGGACGGGAAGGGCGCCGCCTGATGCATCTCGCCTACCCGACGGTCGTCGCCGCCCTCCTGTTCTCCGTCGGCGTGTACGGGGTGCTCGCGCGCCGCAACGCGATCCTCGTCCTGATGTCGGTCGAGCTGATGCTGAACGCGGTGAACCTCAACCTCGTCACGTTCGACGTCTGGTACCGGGACCGCCTGCACGGCGGCCAGGTCCTCACGCTGTTCACCATCGTGATCGCCGCGGCGGAGGTCGGGCTCGGCCTCGCGGTCGTGCTGCTGGTGTTCCGCAACCGGCAGATGATCGACGTCGACCGCCTCCGCGCGCTCTCCGAAGACGCGGAGGCCGTGGAGGACGCGGAGGCCGTCCCCCGTCCGGCCGGACGCGTGTCCGGCGGCGGGGAGGGCACTCCCGAACCGGCGCCCGAGCGCGAGGAGGCGGCGCAGTGATCTGGCTCGCGTCGCTCGCCGCGCTGCTGCCCTTCCTCGCCGCGTTCGCCGGCCTGCTCTTCGGCCCGTCCCTGACCCGGGCGCTGCGCGGCGGCCCCGCTGGGTCGCCGCTGCGGAACGGCCCCGCGCTGATCGCCTGCGCGCCGGTCGCGGTGTCGCTCGTCCTGTCGGCGATCGTCGCGTTCGCCGTCTGGCGCGACCCGGGCGAGCGCACCGGCGTGCTCACGCTGGTCGACACCGGATCGGTGCCGATCAGGGTCGGGTTCCAGGTGGACGGCCTGGCCGCGGTGGTCGGCCTCATGGTCTGCTGCGTGGCGCTCGCCGTCCAGGTGTTCTCGGTCGCGTACATGTCGAGCGACCGCCGGTACTCCTCCTACGCCGCGTTCATCTCCCTCTTCACGTCCGCGATGCTGCTCGTCGTCTACTCCAGCGACCTGCTCGTCCTGTACGTGGGCTGGGAGGTCATGGGCATCTGCTCGTACTTCCTGATCGGGCACCACTGGGAGGAGCGGGCCAACTCGCGGGCGGCGGTCAAGGCGTTCCTCGTCACGCGGCTCGGCGACGTCGGCTTCCTCATCGGCGTGATCGTGCTCGGCGTGGGCGCGGGGACGTTCCAGATCGACCGGATCGTCCGGACGGCCGGCGACCTCCCGCAGTCGACGGCGACGGCGGCCGCGCTGCTCCTGGTCGCGGGCGTCGCGGGCAAGAGCGCCCAGTTCCCGCTGCACACCTGGCTCCCGGACGCGATGGCGGGCCCCACGCCGATCAGCGCCCTCATCCACGCGGCCACGATGGTCGCGGCGGGGATCTACGTCGTGGCGCGCCTGTACGGGGTGTTCCTCGCGGCGCCGTCCGCGCTCGCCGTCCTCGGCGTCCTCGCGGTGGTCTCCATGGTCGGCTCGGCGTGCGCCGCCCTCGCCCAGGACGACCTGAAGCGCGTGCTGGCCTACTCCACGATCAGCCAGCTCGCCGTGATGGCCGCCGGGCTCGCGGTGGGGGCGCGGTCGGCCGCGATCTTCCACCTGCTGACGCACGCGGCGTTCAAGGCGCTGCTGTTCCTGGCCGCCGGGTGCGTCATCGTGACCGCCGGGTCGAACATGCTCGCCCACTACGGCGGCCTGCGGCGCGGCATGCCCCTCACGTTCTGGTCGATGACCGTGGGCTTCGCCGCGCTCGCGGGCGTTCCGCCGTTCAGCGGGTGGTTCAGCAAGGACGCCGTCATCGAGGCCGCCCAGCAGGCAGCCCTGCATGGCGGCGAGGTCACGTCGGGCGGGATCGCCTGGCTGGTCTACGGGGGATTGCTCGTCACGGTCGTCCTGACGGCCGCCTATGGGATGCGTGCGTGGTTGATGACGTTCTTCGGTGAGCGGCGCGGGACGTACGAGGTCCGCGACCCGGCACGGATCATGTCGTGGACCGTGGCGGCGCTGGCCGTCCCCGCCGCGATCCTCGGATTCTTCGGCCTCGGGGCTTCGGAACTGCGGCCCCAACTCGGAGCCTCGCTGCTCAGCGTGCTGCTGCTCGCGGTGGGCGCGGGCGGTGCCTTCCTTGTGTGGAACCGCGACCCGGCACTGGATCCCGCGCGCGCGCTCGGCCCCGTCCGTACCGTCTTCGCGCGGGCCTTCTACGTGGACGAGCTCTATACGGCGGTCATCGTCCGGCCCGTCCAGGCCTTGGCTCGACATGTCGTCCTGTTCGACCAGCGGGGCGTGGACGCCGCCGTCGTCGGCGCCGGACGCGGCGCGGGGCGGATCGGCGGCCTGGTCAGATTCGTCCAGAACGGAAACCCGCAGACCTACCTCACCGGCCTGCTCGCCGGTGTCGCCGCCATCGCGGCCGCGGTGGTGATCTTCCAGTGATCTTCGTGTTGATGATGGCGATCCCGCTGCTCGGGGCGCTGGCGATGCTCGTCCCGGCGAACCGGTTCCTGCGCACCGGCTTCGCCGTCCGCGCGTTCGGGACGGCCGTGTCCGCCGCGACCCTGCTCGTCGCGGTGTCGGCGCTGACCGCGTTCGACTTCGCCGGCACGTCCCGCATGCAGATGGAGGTCGACCGGCCCTGGGCGCCCGCCATCGGCCTGCGGTTCCACCTCGGCGTGGACGGGATCTCGCTGCCCCTCGTCGTGCTGACCGCCCTGCTGACGTTCCTGTGCTTCCTCTACACGCTGCGGCACCCGCCGGAAGGCGGCCGGATCCGGCTGCTGACCGCGCTGCTGCTCGTCCTGGAGGTCGGGATGCTCGGCACCTTCGTCGCGCTCGACCTCGTGCTGTTCTTCGTGTTCTTCGAGACCGTCCTCGTCCCCATGTACGTGGTGATCATGCTGTGGGGCGGGACGGGCCGCCGCGCCGCCGCCACCAAGTTCATCCTCTACACGCTCCTCGGCTCCGGGTTCCTGCTCGCCGGGATGCTGCTCGTCGGCGCCGAGGCCGGCACGCTCGACATGACCGACCTGGCCGCCCGGCACGGAGCCGGCCTGTCGCACGGCCTCCAGATCACCGCGTTCGCCCTGATGGGGATCGGGTTCGCGGTCAAGGCGCCGATGTGGCCGCTGCACACCTGGCTCCCCGACGCGCACACCGAGGCCCCCACGGTCGGGTCCGTCCTGCTGGCCGGGGTGCTGCTGAAGATGGGCACCTACGGCCTGGTCCGCGTCGCGCTCCCGCTCGCCCCCGGCGGCGCGCAGGTCTGGGCGCCGTGGCTCGGCCTCCTCGCCGTCATCGGGATCGTCTACGGCGCGCTCGCCTGCCTCGCCCAGCGCGACCTCAAACGGATGATCGCCTACTCGTCCGTCGGGCACATGGGGTTCGTCCTGCTCGGCATCGCCACCCTCACCCCGGTCGGCGTCAACGCCGCCCTCTTCGGCAACATCGCGCACGGCCTCATCACCGGCCTGCTGTTCTTCCTCGCCGGCTCGATCAAGGAACGCTGGGGCACCGCCGACATGAACGCCCTCGGCGGCGGCATGCTCGGCACGTCCCCGCGGCTGGCCTCCATCCTCACCTTCGCGTCCGTCGCGTCCCTCGGGCTCCCCGGCCTCGCCGGCTTCTGGGGCGAGGTCCTCGCCCTGATCGGCGCGTACCGCCCGCACGCCGACCTGCCCCGCGAGACCTTCGTGACGTTCATGGCCGTCGCCGCGCTCGGCACCGTCCTGACCGCCGCCTACTTCCTGCGGATGCTCGCGAGGCTCACCCACGGGCCGTCCGACGGCGTCGCCGTCCCCCGCGGCCCGGTCGCGTCGGTCTCCCTCCAGGAGTACGCCGCCTGGGCGCCGCTGATCGCGCTGACGCTGCTGGTCGGCCTCTGGCCGAAGACCCTGCTGGACGTGACCACGGGTCCGGTCCGCGCGCTGCTCGGAGGCGGCTGATGATCCAGGACATCGACTACGCGGCGGTCGCGCCGCCGCTGATCCTCGCCGTCGCCGCGATCGGGCTGCTGCTCGCCGACGCCTTCGACGCGCCCCGCCGCGTCCTGTCCCTGCTGTCCGGCGGGTCCCTCGCCGCCACGCTCGCCGCGGTGATCGCACTGGCCCCCGGGGACCGCCGCGCCACCTTCTGCCTGCCGGACGGCCTGCGCTCCGGCGGCCCCGCCTCCTGCTCCTACGTCGCGGACGACTTCACCCTGCTGTTCCAGGGGATCATCCTCGGCGCCGCCGTCATCGTCGTGCTGCTGTCCCTCCAGGAGATCACCGACTCGAAGATCCCGGTGGGGGAGTACCACTTCCTGCTGCTCGCCGCCGTCATCGGCGCCCTCACCCTCGTCGCCGCCCGCGACCTCGTCCTCCTGGTCGTCGCGCTGGAGACCCTCTCCCTCCCGGTGTTCGCGCTGGCCGCGCTGCGCCGCTACGACGGGACGTCCTCCGAGGCCGCGCTGAAGCTGTTCCTCGTCTCCGTCGTGTCCACCGCGGTCATGCTGTTCGGCATCAGCCTCGTGTACGGCGCGACCGGCGCCATGCACCTCGACCGCATCGCGCCCGCCCTCGCCCGGCTCCCCGCCGACCTCGACCCCGTCGCCGCGCTGGGCTCCGTCCTCGTCCTCGCCGGGTTCGCGTTCAAGGTCGCCGCCGTCCCGTTCCACTTCTGGGCGCCGGACGTCTACCAGGGCTCCCCGCTGCCCGTCGCCGCGTTCCTCGCCGTGGTCTCCAAGGCCGCCGGGTTCGCCGGGCTCGCGATCGTCCTCGCCCTGGGCCTGCCCGCCTACGGGCACGTGTGGGGCCCCGTCGTCGCCGTCCTGGCCGCCCTCACCATGACCCTCGGGAACCTCGCCGCCCTCCGCCAGCGGACCGCGATCCGCCTGCTGGCCTGGTCGTCGGTCGCCCAGTCCGGCTACATGCTCGCGCCCCTCGCGGTCGGCTCGCACCGCCTCCCCGAGGCCGTCGCCGCCACCACCGCCTACGTCGCCCTCTACGCCGTCATGAACATCGGCGCCTTCGCCGTCGTGATCGGCTTCCACCGCCGCGGCGCCGCCACCGGACGCTGGGACACCCTCGACGACTACCGCGGCCTCGCCCACCGCAGTCCCGCCGTGGCCACCGCCCTGGCCTTCTTCCTCATCTGCCTCGCCGGCCTGCCCCCCGGCGTCATGGGGCTGTTCGCGAAGGTCGTCGTGTTCCGCGCCACCCTCGCCGGCGGCGTCACCTGGCTCGCCGTCGTGATGGCGATCAACACCGTGATCGGTCTCTACTACTACCTCGCGTGGGCGGTCCGCCTCTTCACCCCCTCCGCCACCAGCGAGGACTACGACGCGGCGCCCGGCCTCGGCGTCCGCGCCGCCATCACCGCGGCGGCCGCGGGCGCGGTCGTGCTGTCCGTCGCGCCCCAGATCGTCCTGCAGACGGTCGGGAACGCCACGTAACCGGGGAAACGTTTGGGAACGTTCCCCCAGGTCAAACCGTTGATGTTCATGCCGGAGTCGACGGGGAGGCAACGCAGGTGCGGTTCAACGGCGTCAAGACGGCAGCATTGATCGCTGCGCTGTCGGCATTGGTGCTGGTCGCCGGCTGGACGTTCGGCGGCGGCACCGGTCTGGCGATCGCGCTGGTCATCGCCCTCGGAACCAACGGCGTCGCGTACTTCTTCAGCGACCGCATCGCGCTCCGCTCGATGCGCGCCCACCCGGTCGGCGAGGTCGAGGCGCCGGTGCTGTACCGGCTCGTCCGGGAACTGGCGACCTCGGCCCGCCAGCCCATGCCGCGCCTCTACGTCTCCGAGACCCGCCAGCCCAACGCGTTCGCGACCGGCCGCAACCCGCGCAACGCCGCCGTCTGCTGCACCCGCGGGATCCTCCAGATGCTGGACGAGCGCGAACTGCGCGCCGTCCTCGGCCACGAGCTGTCCCACGTCTACAGCCGCGACATCCTCATCTCCTCCGTCGCCGCCGCCATCGCCACGGTCATCACGTACCTGTCCCACCTGGCGATCTTCCTGCCGATCGGCCGCTCCGAGGACGACGACGGCCCCGGCGTCCTCGGCGCCCTCCTGATGCTGATCCTCGGCCCCGTCGCCGCCGCCGTCGTCCAGATGGCCATCAGCCGGACCCGCGAGTACTCCGCCGACGCCGCGGGCGCCCGCCTCACCGGCGACCCCCTCGCCCTGGCCTCCGCCCTCCGCAAGATCGACGCCGGCACCCGCGCGCTGCCGCTGCCACAGGACCCCGAGCTCGCCACCACCAGCTCCCTGATGATCGCCAACCCGTTCCAGGGCGCCGGCATCGGCAAGCTCTTCTCCACCCACCCGCCGACCGCCGACCGCATCGCCCGCCTGGAACGCATGGCCGGCCGCCGCTAGATTCGCCCGAACCACTCCGGACGCCGCCGCGTCATAACCAACAAGAGCGC
>NZ_JBEZJP010000280.1:0-10830 GCF_040653175.1 Actinomadura sp. NPDC048032 | reverse complement strand
CACCACCGCAACCACGCAACAAGCTGAGGAGCCGCGATCGCGTCCGAAGGCAGGTTCGAGCGAAGCAAGAACCTGATCGCGCAGCGAGCCGCAAGGCGAGACGGAGCGATGCCAGCGATCGCCCCGCTTTTTTCGACGATGGAGGGCCGCCAGGCCCGAAGGAGGAGAAAGAAGCAAGAAAACCAGTATCGTGCTTCGGATGTTCGGGGTGTGGGTGTCGTAGGAGGGGGGCTCCTGGCGCGTGTATCTGAAGACTTTGACGTTGCGCGGGTTCAAGTCCTTCGCGTCCTCCACCACGCTCAAGTTCGAGCCGGGGATCACGGCTGTGGTGGGGCCCAACGGGTCGGGCAAGTCGAACGTCGTGGACGCGCTGGCCTGGGTGATGGGGGAGCAGGGCGCCAAGTCGCTGCGCGGCGGCAAGATGGAGGACGTCATCTTCGCCGGGACGTCGAACCGGGCGCCGCTGGGGCGTGCCGAGGTCGTGCTGACGATCGACAACTCCGATGGTGCGCTGCCGATCGACTACTCCGAGGTCACCATCAGCCGGTTGATGTTCCGGTCGGGGTCGAGCGAGTACGCGATCAACGGGGACGCGTGCCGGCTGCTGGACATCCAGGAGCTGCTGTCGGACTCCGGCATCGGCCGCGAGATGCACGTGATCATCGGGCAGGGGCAGCTCGACCGGGTCCTGCACTCGGGGCCGGAGGGGCGGCGGGCGGTGATCGAGGAGGCGGCCGGCGTCCTCAAGCACCGCAAGCGCAAGGAGAAGGCGCTCCGCAAGCTGGACGCGATGCAGGGCAATCTGACGCGCGTGCAGGACCTGACGGGTGAGCTGCGGCGGCAGTTGAAGCCCCTCGGCCGGCAGGCGGAGATCGCGCGCCGGGCCGCGGTGATCCAGGCGGATCTGCGGGACGCCCGGCTGCGGCTGCTCGCCGACGACCTGGTCACGCTGCGGACGAGGCTGGAGCAGGAGGCGGCCGACGAGGCCGCGATCCGGGAGCGGCGCACGGAGACCGAGCGGGCGCTGGCGGCGGCGCAGGAGCGCGAGGCGGTCCTGGAGGCCGAGGAGGCGGAGCAGGCGCCGAGGCTCGCGCAGGTGCAGGACACCTGGTTCCGGTTGTCGGCGCTGAAGGAGCGGCTCCGCGGCGTCGCCGACCTCGCGGCCGAGCGGCACCGCAACGCCGCCGAGGCGCGCGAGGAGGAGCGGCGCGGCCGCGATCCCGAGGACATGGAGCGCGAGGCCGCCGAGATCCGCGAGCAGGAGGAGATGCTCCGCGAGGCGCTGGACGAGGCCCGGGACGGGCTCTCCGGCGCCGTGGAGGAGCGGTCGGCCGCCGAGGAGGCCCTGGCCGCCGAGGAGCGGCGGCTCCAGTCCGCCGCCCGCGCCGCCGCGGACCGCCGCGAGGAGCTGGCCCGGCTGCGCGGCCGGGTGGAGGCGCTGCGCAGCAAGGCGCAGGCGGGACGGTCGGAGATCGGCCGGCTCGCGGACGCGCGGGAGGAGGCCGACCAGCGCGCCGAGTCCGCGCAGGCCGAGTTCGAGGCGTTCGAGGCGGAGGTCGTCGAGGACCCGGCGCTCGCCGCCGAGCACGAGGCGGTGCAGGAGGCGCTCGCCGCGGCCAAGGACGCCGCCGAGACGGCCCGCGCCGCCGTGGACGGCCCGCGCCGCGCGCTGAAGGAGGCGCGGTCGGCGGCGGGCGCGGCCCGCACCGCCGACCAGACGGCGCAGAAGAAGGTCGCGGCCCTCCAGGCGCGGATCGAGGCTCTGAACCTGACGCTCGCCAGCGCGGCCGACGGCGGGGAGGCGCTGCTGTCGGCGGGCTCCGACGGGTCGCTCGGCGGGGTGCTGGGCACGGTCGCGTCGCTGCTGAACGTCCGGCCCGGGTACGAGACCGCCGTCGCCGCCGCGCTCGGCGGCGCCGCCGAGGCCGTCGCGGTCGGGTCGCTGGACACCGCGGAGGCCGCTCTCGCGCTGCTGCGCTCCCGCGACGCCGGGCGCGCCGGGCTGGTCATCGGCGGCGGGGCGCCCGTGCTGGGGGAGCGGGTCGCGGGGGCCGACTACGCGATCGACGCGGTCAGCGTCCCTGACTCCGTGCGTCCCGCGTTCGAGCATCTGCTGCGGGACGTGGTCGTGGTCGATGACGTTCCCGCCGCGGCCGCGCTCGTGCGCGGAAAGGCGTCGCTGCGGGCCGTCACGCGGGACGGGGAGCTCGTCGGGGCGCACTGGGCGCAGGGCGGCGGCGCGGGCGGGGGGCAGGGCCTCCTGCAGATGCGCGCGACGCTCGACCAGGCCACCGAGGATCTCGCCGCGGCCGAGACCGCCGCTGCCGCCGCCGCCGACGGGCTCGCCGAGGCGGTGGAGGGAGAGCACGCCGCGCAGGCCGCCGTCGAGGCGGCCGAGGCCGCGGCCGGTGACGCCCGGGCGGGGGTCGACCGCGCGCAGTCCGAGCTCGACCGCGTCCGCGCGCGGCTGCGGGAGCACGACGCGCAGGCGGCGCTGGAGGCCAAGCGCGCCGCCCGCCTGGAGGCCGACGTCCGGGCCGCGCGGGGCGAGGCCGAGCGGCTGACCAAGGCCCTCGACGCGGCCGGGGAGTCCCTCGAACGCGACACCGAGGCGGCCGAGGAGCTGGCGGTGCGGCTCGCCGAGGCCGAGGAGGCCGCGGGCGGGTTGGTGATGGTCAGGGTCTCGCCGTTGCCGGCGTTGACGGACCTCTGGGTGTAGGACGTCGACGTGGCCCAGCTGGTGGGGCTGTAGTACAGGTCCGCGTCGCCGGTGCCGCCCGACGACGTGATCTTGATCGACTGCGTGCCGGCCGGCACGTACAGGTACAGGTAGGCCAGGTTGCCCTGGGTGGCCGACAGGTTGCTCCGCTGGCAGTTCTGCCCGAGCTGGCGGGTGTCCGTCCCGGTGCACTCGGTCGTCCCGCCGCCGCCTCCGGCCGACACTGCCAGCTGCTTGGTCGCGGTGCCGGTGGCGCCCTTGTCGTCGGTGACGGTGAGGGTGACGGTGTAGGTGCCGTCCGCGCCGTAGGTGTGGGACGGGTTGGCCGTCGTCGAGGTGGCGCCGTCGCCGAAGTCCCACCGCCGGGAGGCGATGGTGCCGTCGGAGTCGGTGGACTGGTCGGTGAAGGAGACCGCCAGGCCGTTCGCCGAGGCGGAGAACCGCGCGGCCGGCGCCTGGTTGCCGCCGCCCCCGCCGCCGGCGCACGCGCCCGACGCGCACGCGGCGAGCCACGTCCACCAGTCGCCGTCGTAGCGGGTGCCGATCGTGCTGGTCAGGAACGTCCGGGCGGCGTTCCAGTTGCCGGTCCGGTAGTAGCCGAGGACGGTCGAGACGTCGCCCGGGTGCTTCTCGAACATGTACCGCACCGCGAGGTAGCCCCAGCGGTAGATGCGGGTCGTGTCATGGCTGTAGGTGGTGTCGAACAGGGTGCTGAGCGCGTAGGTGTTCCGCGCCGCCTCGGTGATCGCCGCGTCGTAGACCTCCTTGCGGTAGGAGTAGGAGACGTACTCGGCGAAACCCTCGATCCACCAGATCGTGGGGGTGGTGACGCCGGCGTTGAAGTCGCCGTACATGTCGAAGCGGCCGTCGAGGTAGTGCGTGTACTCGTGGTTGAGGTTCCAGATCTGGAACGCCGGGCGCACCCATTCGGCCTCGTAGGCGATGAACCGCGGCTGGTTGCCCGCGGCGGCCGGGTCACCCTCCAGGTACATGCCGCCGTTGTTGGTGTCGATGCCGAACATCGCGCCGGCGTAGGTCTGGTAGTCGGTGCTCGAATCGAAGACGCAGACCTCGATCGTGGTGTTGTTGTCGTTCGCGACGGGCCGGTTCCCGTCCTTCACCAGGCCGTGGAAGTAGGCGTCCTGGTTCTGGAGGCTGGCGCAGCTGTCGGAGAGCTGGGCGGCCGTCATGTCCTGCGCCCGGATCTTGATGCTCGGACTGCAGGTGTGGTTGATGGTGAGGACGTTCGCGGCGAGCCGCTGCGCCAGGTCGCAGGTGCCGTAGTAGGAGCAGTTCGCCTTGTCGTAGTAGTCGGTCATCTCGGCGACGCCGACCCACAGCGGCGCGGTCTTCCCGGTCATGGCGCTCTGCCCGAGCAGCCCCTTGGCGAGCGGCCTGACCTTCGCCTGCATCGCGGTGTGCTGCACGAAGCGGGTCAGCTCGCGGCCCGCGTTGGACGTCAGGTAGCTGCGGTCGGTCCCGAGCAGGGAAAGGTGCCCCGAGGCGAAGGAGTTGAGCGTGTCGAGCACGCTCTGGTCGGCCTGGACCGCCGAGACGAACTCGGGGACCTGGTGGCCGCGGAACAGCACCGTGTAGACGTTGTTCACCGCGTTGAGCATCCACCAGGACGCGTCGTAGGAGCTGTTGTAGCCGGTCAGCAGCCGCTTGACCACGTAGAGGTAGCGGGCGTTCTCCTCCGCGCTGTCGATCAGCGTGACCGCCTCGGCGAGGACCTCGCCGTTGGCGTCGCTGACCGTCGACGACCGGGAGTTGCCGAAGAAGGCGTCCAGACCGGACTGGATCGCCGTCTTCAGCGTGGGGCCGTAGGTCCCCACGGTCGACGGGTTGTACCAGTGGACGTAGTAGCCGGCCCGCAGGTAGAGGACCAGCTGGGCCGTGCCGGTGGTGTTGTCGCCCGGGTAGGAGAGCCCGTTGTCGCGCAGCCCGTACGCGACGCTCGCCATCTGCGACTCCCGGAACGCGTAGTACGCGTCGGTGCCGGTGAGGCTGAACAGCGAGTTGACGCAGTCGGTCGTGGACGACTTGATCTGCTGGACGAGCGCGCTTCCGGAACGGCTCGTGAAGTCACTCGCGCTGCACGCGGCCGCGGCGGCCTTGGCGCTCGTCTTCGGGGCGGCCTTCATGGAAGGGCGCTTGTGCTCCGCCGGCTTCTTCGGCTGGTCGGGGCTGCTCTTCAGGTCGTTCTTGTCGGCGGAGAGCGGCGGCCGGTCCTTGGCGGGCAGCGGCGCCTTCTGGACGTGGCGCGCGTCGCCGCCGTCGGGGCGGACGCTGGCGGGAGGGGGTTTCGGGGCGGCGTTCGCGGGCGGGACGAGGAACGTCGTCCCGAGGGCCACCGCCATTGACGCCAGCAGGCAGCGGGTCGATCTGCGTCTGTTTCTCACGGGGGGTCTTCCTCCATGGGGCGGGCGTCCGGCAGGGGCGCCGGACGGAGTCGCAGGGCTCCGGGGTCCAAGGTCCGGAGGGTCGGGGAAGCGTGCGCCCGCAGTTTGTGGCGCGGAAACGACCCGTGGTCATACGCCGCGCCATCGATCTGGGTTATGGATCTCCCGGACGGATCTCCCCCGAAACGCGGAAAAGGAATTCGCCGAGGTGGCGCCCCGTTTCCGGCCGCGAGACGCCCCCGACGCCGTTTCCGGACAATGACGAAAGAAAGGTGAAATTGTACACTGCAATGTCACAACGACTCTGGAGGTGTCTGTGAGACGACGGAGCAGGACACGCGCGGGCGCCGCGCTCGCCGCGTGCGGCGGGATGCTGGCAGCCGCGGCGCTGGCCGGACCACCGCCGGCGACCGCGGCGGCCGGGGACCCGCCGCGCCTGGACTGGAAGCCCTGTGGCGACGCCGCGACCCCGGCCCTGCAGTGCGCGATGCTGGAGGTGCCCCTCGACCACGCCCGCCCGGACGGGCGCACGGTCAGGATCGCGCTGAACCGGCTCCCGGCCACCGCGCCCCCGGGCGAGCGGCAGGGGCCGATGCTGCTCAACCCGGGTGGGCCCGGAATCAGCGGGCTGTGGATGGCGAGCTGGATCCCCTCCAGGCTGCCGCCCGACGTCGCCGCCTCCTACGACTGGATCGGCTTCGACCTGCGCGGATCCCAGCACAGCGAGCCGCGCATGTCATGCGACCCGCACTACTTCGACGGCCCGCGGCCCGACTTCCAGGTCGACCAGGGCACCACGGAGGCGTGGCTGGCGAAGGCGGCGGGCTACGTCGCGAACTGCACCGAGAAGCACTCCCGGCTTCTGCCGCACCTGTCGACGGTCGACCACGTCCGGGACATGGAGTCGATCCGCCGGGCGCTCGGCGCCGAGAAGATCAACTTTTTCGGATGGTCGTACGGCACCACGCTCGGCTCGACGTACGCCCAGTTCTACCCGGGGCACGTCCGCCGCTTCGTCCTGGACAGCATCGTCGGGCCGTCCGTCTCCTGGTACGACCACAACGTCCTCCAGGACCTGCAGCACGAGAAGCGGTTCAAGGCGTTCACCGCGTGGGTCGCCAAGGCCGACGGCGTCTACCACCTCGGCACCGACCCCGCCGGGGTCGAGGCCAAGTGGTACGCCATGCGCACCCGCCTGCGCGAGCACCCCGTCGGCCGGATCGGGCCCGACGAGTTCGACGACACGCAGGTCGCGGGCGGCTACGACGTCCTCCGGTGGCCCCGGCTCGCGACGGTGCTGGCCGCGTACACCAACTCGGGCGACACCGCGCCCCTCGCCACCGCGTACGAGCGCTACGCGGCGCCGGACCCGGCGGACGACTCCTTCGACCTCTACAACGCCGTGATGTGCAGCGACAGCAAGTGGCCGCGCGACTTCCGGTACTGGCGCAAGGACCAGGCGAAGGTCAACGAGAAGGCGCCCTTCTACACCTACAACAACATGTGGTTCAACGCGGGCTGCCTGACCTGGCCCGTCAAGGCGGGGCACCGGCCCAGGATCACCGGGAAAGGACTGCCGCCCCTGCTGCTGTTCCAGGCGACGGACGACCCCGCGACACCGTACGAAGGCGGCCTCGACATGGCGCGGGCCCTGCCGAGCGCACGCCTCGTCGTGGAGAGGGGCGGCGGCAGCCACGCCATCACGTTCGCGGGCAACACGTGCCTCGACGACCTCCTGGTCGACTACCTCCGCGGAGGGAAGGTGCCCCCGGACCGCGGCCTGGTCGACCGCACCTGCGCCAAGAACCCTGACCCTGCGCCGGTCTGGGTCACGCCCGCCCCGTCCGTGGCCTCGGGCACGCAGGCGACCGCCGTTCCGCGCCAGTTCGTGAGGTGACGCGGAGCCCCGGCCGCCGCGCGGCGCTACCGTCCCGTTCGGTCAGCGCCCGCCGGCGGCCGGGGCCTCCACGAGCAGTCGGACGGGGCCGAAGAGCCCCGAGACTCGCTGGCCCTGGAAGACGAAATGCGTGGGGCTCACCTCGTCGAGGTAGGGCGCGAGGGTTCCGCAGACGAGGATCTCGATCTCGTTGTCGCCTTCGCGCAGGGCCGCTCCGATGTCGAAGCGGTACGGGGCGCAGATGCGCACCCCGGCCGGGTCGCCGTTGACGGTGACTTCGGCGGTGCCGCGCACCCGTCCGAGGTCGAGCGTGGCCGCGCCCGCGGGCATGGTGAGGCGGAACGAGCGCCGGTAGCGGACGGCGCCGCTGTAGCCGGCGAGTCCCGCGTCCTCCCAGTCGCCCAGCCCGATGCTTCCGCGACCCACGGTGAAACGCACCGGCCCCGCGAGCGCCGCGCCCGCCCGGTGACCGGGGAGGGTGCGGATCCGCAGCTCCGCCGTCCGGCCGGATGGAGCCTCCGGGCCCGGCAGCGCCATCTCGGGGGCCGGGGACAAAGGCTCCCCGTCCAGAGTCGCTTCCAGCAGTTCACCGCGGACGTCGACGGCCATACCCGTCGCCCCGGGCGGGACGGCGAAACGCAGCCTCTCCACCCGCGGTGCCGCGCCCGGCATCGCGAGCGTCGCCGGGAGGACGACGCCCGTCTCCGGATCGTCCTCAAGCCATGCCGCGCCGGGCAGCGGATGGGGCCGCCGCCGCAGGTGCAGGGACGCCGGGTCGCCGTACTGCGCGCGCCGCGCCGCGACGGGCACCGGGGCACCGTCGCGCGTCGCGGTCCAGGCGGCGCCGGACACGACGGGTCCGTCCACGAGGACCTCGGGAGGCGGGCCGCCTTCGGTGAGGACCAGGGCCAGGTCGCCGCCCGCCACGCGGTAGCGGCCGACGCGCGGGACCTCCTGCTCGGCGTACGGGTCGAATCCCCCCTGGCGGCCGACCTCCTCGCCGTCGACGAGGACGCGGCAGGGCGCGGCCGAGGCCACCTGGATCGTCGCGCCGTCGGCCGACTCCGGGAGCGGGACGCGGAGCGCGATCTCGGCTCCCGGCCGCGCGGGGCCCGCCGCCGTGATCCACTCCGGCCGCCGGTAGCGCTCGCGGTCGGTGACGACGGCGAGGTGGGCCCGCAGCCGGACGTCCTCGTCGGGGACCAGCCGGACCTCGACGTCATGCTCACCGGCGGGGACCGGCGCCTCGGCGATCGCCAGATGGCCCCGGTCGTCCAGGGGGACGGCGGCGCCGTCCACTCGCAGCGTCTTGGCGGCCGCGGCGCCGACGGCCACGAAGCCGCCGTCACCGGGCACGGTCAGGCGGGTCCGGAACACGACCGCGTCCCCGGACCGCACCTCCCCGAAGTCGAGGAACTCCTCAGGCACGTGTCCCTTGGGGCCGAGGAAGGCGCGGTGCAAGGCGTCCTTGCGGATGCCGCGGGAGTCGGAGTACACCGAGGGCCGCCATCGCCCCTCGCTCTCCCTGGACCAGACACCGTGCGGGCCGAACGTCGCGTGCGCCTCGGACCACGCCGACTCCGCCTCCGGTCGGTGGCTCATGGTCCAGCGTTCCAGAGCAACGTCCTGACCGGCGGGTCGGGCGAAATCGCCCCAGGCGTTGTCGAGCGCCGGAACCAGGTCCATCGCCCAGGACGTGCCGAGGTCGAGGACGGTCTGCCGCGTCGCGGGGGCCGGATCCGGCGCCGCGACGTCCTCGCCGCCGGGGAAGAGGAGCAGCGCGGCGGGCCCGTCGTCGAACGGGACGACGATCTCGACGGACGTCCCGTCCACCGCGCGCGTCTCCAGCCGGCGCGGCGGACCCCCGAACGGGCTCGCGAGGAACGCCGGGCCGCGCACGCCCCGGACCCGCACCCGCATGTCCCGCAGGTACTGGCCGGGATCGAAGTCGTAGGTCACGTCGAGCCAGCCGAGGTCGGCCCCGCGCTCGTCGGGCCGCCCCACCGACACGCGGCTGGCCATCGACGGCGCGGCCGTCAGGAACACCAGCGTGGTGCCGTCGGCCTCCCGGACGAGGGCGGGCACCGGCGCGTCCACCCGGCGGACGCCGGCGAGCGCGGCGCCGAGAGCTCCGGTGTCCGGCACGACCTCCAGCACGGCGCGGAGCCCGGCCACCGCCTCGTCCGCGCCCGGATCGCCGACCCCGCGACGAGGCGGCGCGCCGACCGCGACGACACGGCCGCCGTCCTCGGCGAAAGCGGTGAGCCTGCGGGCCGTCTCCCCTTCCAGCACCGCGCAGGACGGGAGGAGGACGACGCCGTACGACTCGTCCGCGACGTCCAGCCGTCCTTCGGCGACCCTGGCACGCTGCACGGAGTCGTCGTCCACCACGTCGGCGTCGATCCCCACCCGGTCGAGCACGCCGGGCACCATCCGGAACCAGGCCATGTCGCCGACCAGTTCCCGGTAGGTCTCCTGCGCCAGCACGGCGTCCGGGTCCACGCCGTCGAGCCGCGTCCCGGCCTGCGCGGTCGCGGTCGGGAACAGCACGGCCACGTCGCACACGTGCCGCCCCAGAGAGAGGGCGGCGCAGAGCCTGGCGACGGCGTCCGCGAAGACACGGTGGTGCCGCCAGTAGGGCTGACGCCAGTCGGTGGACGGCGGCGCCCACTCCCACCAGCCCGCCTTGGTCGTGTAGTAGACGGCATGCGGGTTGTAGAGCGTCGCCCCAGAGCGCAGCCACGGCAGCAGCCAGTCGAAGGTCTCCTCCAGCGTCCCGCCCCAGCCGCTGGAATGGAACGCCTCGATCCAGGTCCGGTCCCGGCCGTACAGGTGCGCGAGCGACGAGTGGACGCGGGCGTCGCCGTGGTGGTCGGACCCGGGAGCGCCGAACCAGCGGTGCGTGCGCGCGTAGTCGGCGTACAGCCTGACCCCGTCCACGGGAAGCCCGGCCCGCGCCGGGTCCTGCTGGTCGCAGCCGTGCAGCAGCCCGTACCGCTCGTGCCATTCGGCCAGCGGCCGGAAGAACGCGTCCTCGGCCAGCTCGGCGCGGGTGAGATGGTAGTCGCGGCGGATCCGGAAGGCGTCCTCGCCGCCGCTCCCCCACAGCGCCGCGAGGTGCGGTCCCAGGTCGTAGCCGCGGCGCCGCGCGAACTCGCCGGCGAACCCCTCCGACCAGGTCGGCAACGACGGCAGCTCGTCCTGGAACGACCCCACGATCACCTTGCCGAGCCGGTGCCCCAGCCGCCGCGCGAACTCGCCGTGCACGCGGTCGAGGAGCGCCGCGCACGCCTCCGCCGACAGGTAGTCGAAGCCGCGCACGTCCGCCGACCCGTCCGGCCGGAGCCAGCGCCCCGCGTACTCCGGGACGTCGCGCACCAGGCGGGCCTGCAGGTCGGCGCCGGAGAACCCGAGCTGGTCGTAGAACCACAGGGACACGCCCAGCTCGGCGGCGTCCTCGCAGACCGCGTCCAGCAGGTCCCACCACTCGGTGGAGAAGAACGGCGGATCGTCGGCGTCCGAGCCGAACATCGGGCCGGACGGCGCCAGGTTCAGCACGACCAGGTTGTGGACGCCGCCCTCGGCGAACCGTTCGAGCTGGTCGCGCAGCCGCCGCCGGTCGAGCCGCTCCCCGCTCCACCACCAGATGGGCGCGGGCGAGAACGCCCGCGGCGGCACGTCCAGCACCTCCCCCAACCGCCCCGAAATTCTCATGCTCTGCTCCCTGTGAGGGGCGACCCCCCACACCCCCCGGTTCGCTCCGCTCATCCCTGCTCGCCGGTGTGCCCGGCGAGGACGAGCGTCCGCCACGC
>NZ_JBEZJP010000279.1:0-10833 GCF_040653175.1 Actinomadura sp. NPDC048032 | reverse complement strand
GCGGCTGCCGCTGCTGCGCTCCCTGGACCGGCCGAGCGTGCTCATCGGCTTCCCCGCCGACGCGGGCGACCTCACGAGGCCCCAGACCCGCCGGACTAGGGAGGTCCCCATGAAGAACGTCCTCATCTCGGGTGCGAGCATCGGCGGTCCCGCGCTGGCGTACTGGCTGCGGCGGTACGGGTTCGGCGTGACGGTCGTGGAGGTGTCGCCCGGGCCGCGGGCCGGCGGGCAGGCGATCGACGTGCGCGGGCCGGCGCTGGAGGTCGCCGAGCGGATGGGCGTCCTCGACCGGATCCGCGAGCGGCGCGTCGAGATGCGCGGCATGTCCATGGTGGACGGGGACGGCAAGGAGCTGTACCGCAGCGAGGACTACACGATCACCGGCGGCGACCTGAGCGGCGCCGACGTGGAGATCCTGCGCGACGACCTGTCCGCGATCCTGGTGGACGCGGCGGGCGACGGCGTCGAGTACCTGTACGGCGACTCGATCGCCGGGGTGGAGCAGGACGACGACGGCGTGCGGGTGATCTTCCAGAGCGGGCTGATCCGCACGTTCGACCTGGTCGTCGGCGCGGACGGCGCGCATTCCACCACGCGCCGGCTGGTGTTCGGGCCGGAGAAGGACTACCTCACCCACCTCGGCACCTACCTGTCGGTGTGGACGGCCCCGAACTTCCTCGGCCTGGACCGCTGGCAGGTGTTCCACCAGGTGCCGGGCAGCAGTTGGGGCGGCGGCGTGATGAGCGTGCGCGGCAACGAGGAGGTCCGCGTCTACCTGGGGTTCGAGTCCGAGCGGCCGATCGAGTACGACCACCGCGACACCGCCGCGCAGAAGAAGATCATGGCGGACGCGCTGGCCGGCGGTGGCTGGGTGGTGCCCGAGCTGCTGGAGACGATGTGGGACGCGCCCGACTTCCACTTCGACTCGATGGCGCAGATCCACATGGACTCCTGGTCGAAGGGGCGGGTCGTCCTGCTCGGGGACGCCGGCTACTGCGGGTCGCCGCTGTCCGGGCAGGGCACGAGCATGGCCGTCGTCGGCGCGTACGTGCTGGCCGGGGAGCTGAAGGCGGCGGGCGGCGACCACCGCGCCGCGTTCGCGAACTACGAGAAGGAGCTGCGCGGGTACGTCGCCGCGAACCAGGAACTGGCGCTGACCAACAAGGCGCGGGTGGACGCGCAGCGCGACGCCGAGACGGGCGCCGGGACCGAGGTCGTCGACTTCCAGGACTTCGGGGAGATCGTCGGCTCGTTCACGGTGCGGGACTACTGAGCGCGGCGGCGCGGTCCAGCAGGACCCGGCGTTCGGGCGCGTTGCGGGTGAGCTCCGCGGCGCGCTCGAACTGCTCCCGGGCCTCGTCCCGGCGGCCGAGGCGGGCGAGCAGGTCGCCGCGGACGCTCGGCAGCAGGTGGTAGCCGCGCAGGGCGGGCTCGTCCACCAGCGCGTCGGCGAGCTCCAGGCCCTTCTCGGGACCGCGGGCCATGCCGACCGCCACGGCGCGGTTCAGCTCCACCACGGGGGACGGCGCGACGCGGGCGAGGATCTCGTAGAGGGAGGCGATCTGCGCCCAGTCGGTGTCCTCGGCGGAGGGCGCCTGCGCGTGGCAGGCGGCGATCGCGGCCTGCAGGACGTACGGGCCGGGCGGCTCGCCGATCCTCTTCGCGCGCAGCAGCGCCTCGAACCCGCGGGCGATGAGGAGCCGGTCCCACTTGCCGCGGTCCTGCGCCGCCAGCGGGACGGGCTCCCCGGACGGGCCGGTGCGCGCCCGGGTGCGGGACGCCTGGATCTCCATCAGCGCCGCGAGCCCGTGCACCTCGGGCTCGCCCGGGGCCAGCGCCGCGAGGACGCGGCCGAGGCGCAGCGCCTCGCGGCACAGGTCCGTCCGCACCCAGGCGTCGCCCGCGCTGGCGGCGTACCCCTCGTTGAAGACGAGGTAGACGACCTCCAGCACGGACGCCAGCCGGGCCGCGCGGTCGGGGCCCTGCGGCACCTCGAACGGGACGTTCGCCTCCGAGAGCGTCCGCTTGGCCCGGACGATCCGCTGCGCCACGGTCGCCTCGGGGACGAGGAACGCGTGCGCGATCTCCTCGGTGGTGAGGCCGCCGAGCATGCGCAGCGTCAGCGCGACCCGCGCCTGCGCGGACAGCACGGGGTGGCAGGCCGTGAAGATCAGCCGGAGGACGTCGTCCTCGATGTGGTCGTCGTCCGGAACGTCGAACTCGTCGGGCGGCGCCTGGGTCTCCAGGTCGCGGCCCATCTCCTCGATCTTGTCGTCGAGCCGCCGCAGCCGCCGGATCCGGTCGATCGCGCGGCGCTTGCCGACGGCCATGAGCCAGGCGCCCGGGTTATCCGGGACGCCCGACTCCGGCCACTGTTCGAGCGCGGCGACCAGCGCGTCCTGCGCGAGTTCCTCGGCGAGCCCGATGTCGTGCACCATGCGGGCGAGACCGGCGATGATGCGCGCGGCCTCCAGCCGCCACACCGCGTCGACGGTCGCGTGCACGCTCGTGCCCCGTGCGGGCGCCTTCCGCGCCCCGGGCTCGTCCGATGCCGTCACGCTGCCGATGAGAGCACCCGCACCGGCCGCCGCGCAACCTCGGCGGACGCCCAGGCCCCGCCGGGCGCCCGCCGGGCGCGAGCCTCACTGGCCGGGGAGGTCCTCCGGCCCGAACACCTGCTGGATGACGCCCTCGCCGTCGCCGACGATCGCCCAGAAGCGCTTGGACAGCTCGATGGCCTCCTCGCGGCTGCCCACCTCGATCAGCGCGAACCCGACGACCGTCTCCTTCGCCTCGGCGAACGGGCCGTCGAGGACGGTGACCTTGCCGCCGGACGACGTGATCCGGGTGCCGCCGGGCTCCAGCCCGCCGGTCGCGAGCAGCACCCCGCTCCGGGACATCTCCTCGATGAACCGGCCCATCTCCGTCTGCAGCTTCTCGTCCGGCGGCGCGGCGGGCGCAGAACCGTCGTCCGTCGTCATCAACAGGAACCGCATGTCGTCTCCTCTGCTCACCGGCCCGGTCCTTCCCGGTCCGTCACGAACGCGTCGAAGAACGTGTGACCGGATCGACATCCTGGCCGAGATCTTCTGGATTTTTTTCGTGCTCCGTATCGTGCCAGGTCACGGCGCTCTTGAGCCGGACGCTCCCCTACATTCCCCGAGATGACCACCAAAGAGGACATTCCGGACTAGTGGGCAAGTGACTCTCCAACGAGTAACTTCATCCGGTGGAAAGTTTTTCCGCACGTCGAGGAGGGCGTCCCATGGGAGTTCCGGCACCGGTGACCGGTGGGCCGTCCGCGCCGCGTGCCGGAGGTCCGGCGCCGCACGGGCGGTGCCGCGCCGCGGGGCGCGGGGCCTCGTGAGCGCCGCGGAACCGGAGGGCGACCGCGCCCGCGTCGCCCAGGACCACCGGGAGGCGGGCCCGACGGTGCTGCGCCTGCTGGTCGGCGCCCAGCTGCGCCGCTACCGGGAGGCCGCCGGCCTGTCCACCGAGGCCGCCGGGTACGAGATCCGCGGCTCGCATTCCAAGATCAGCCGGATGGAGCTCGGCCGGGTCGGCTACAAGGAGCGCGACGTCGCCGACCTGCTGACCCTCTACGGCGTGACCGACCCGTCGCTGCGCGAGCCGCTGCTGGAACTGGCCGAGCACGCCAACGCGCCGGGCTGGTGGCAGCCGTTCGGCGACGTGGTCCCGTCCTGGTTCGAGCCCTACCTCGGGCTGGAGCAGGGGGCGGTGCTCGTCCGCGTGTACGAGGTCCTGAACGTCCCGGAACTGCTGCAGACCAGGGACTACGCCCGTGCCCTGATCGCCGCCCGCCACCCGGAGGCGGGGCCCGAGGAGATCGAGCGGCGGGTGGAGCTGCGGATGCTGCGCCGCCGCGTGTTCGAGCGCCCGGACCCGCTGCGGCTGTGGGCGGTGCTGGACGAGGCGGCGCTGCGCCGGACGGTCGGCGGCCGCGCCACGATGCGCGCCCAGATCGAGCACCTGATCGAGATGGCGGAGCGGCCGAACGTCACCGTGCAGATCGCCCCCTTCGCCTCGGGCGGGCCCGCGACGGAGAGCGGCCCGATGACGCTGCTGCGGTTCGCCGAGCCCGAGCTGCCCGACGTGGTCTACCTGGAGCAGCTCACCTGCGCGCTCTACCCGGACCGGGCGTCCGACATCGCCCGCTACCGCGACGCCCTGGACCGTGTCGGCGTCCAGGCCGAGCCCCCGGACCGCACCCGCGCGATCCTCCGGGCGGCCCTGGCCCGGTTCGGCGTTCCGCCGCGCCGGGCCGCCGGATGACCGCTCGCTACCGCGCGCTGGGGACGTAGGTGGCGATGATGACGCCGGTCTTGAAGACCTCGGTGCCGGCCAGCTCGAACGCGGCCGAGAACTCGTCGGCGTTGAGCAGCTCGCCGGTCTCGCGGGCGCCGACGAGCACCGGGTGGATCCACAGGCGCAGCTCGTCCAGCAGGCCGTGCTCGACGAGCGTCCGGGACACCGGGCCGAAGCCGTACTGCAGGATGTCCTGACCGTCCTGCTCCTTCAGCTTGGCGATCTCCGTGACGGCCTCCGCCCGCGGGATCGCCGTCGTGTCGCCCCAGCCGGGCTTGCGGAGGGAGTCGGACACGACGTAGTGGGGCAGGCTGTTCATCCGGACGCCGAAGTCGCCCGTCGCCTCCTCCATGGCCGGCCACGCCTGGGAGAAGCCGTCGAACGTCTTGCGTCCCATCAGGATGGCGTCGCAGGAGAACAGCAGTTCCCTGGCGTAGGCGGCGGCCTCGTCCTGGAAGTAGGCCGAGGTCCAGTTCTGCGGGTTCTCGATGACGCCGTCGAGCGACACGTACGTCGAGTTGATGATCTTGCGCATGGTCTCCTCCGTCGGGTTGATCGTTCGCCTTCCGGCGCCGTGTGACCACTGTGCGCGAGACCGTTTACCGGATCCTTACGCTTCCTTTCCGGCGGCCGCCCGGACGCGCCGGGGAACGAGTTCGCATTAGGGTCGGAAGATGCGTTTCGGGCTGCTCGGACCGCTCGCGGTCTGGACCGACGACGGCGGGCTCGTCCCCGTGCCGGGGCTGAAGGTGCGGGCGCTGCTGGCGGACCTGCTCGTGCACGAGGGCCGTCCGGTCCCCGCCGACCGGCTGGTCGACGACCTGTGGGGCGACGCGCCGCCCGGGAACCCGATGGGCGCGCTGTCGGCGAAGGTGTCGCAGCTGCGCCGCGTCCTGGAGGACGCCGAGCCGGGCGCGCGGGCCCTGGTGGAGTCGCGCCCGGCCGGGTACCTGCTGGCCGCCGCCCCCGAGCGGGTCGACGCCCGGTCCTTCCGGTCGCTGGTCGAGCGGGCGCGCGGCGCGGCGGAGCCGAAGGAGAGGGCGGCGCTGCTGGCGGAGGCGCTCGGACGGTGGCGCGGCCCCGCGCTGGCCGACTTCCGCGACGAGGAGTTCACCCGCGCGGCGGTGGCGAGGCTCGAGGAACTGCGGCTGACCGCGCTGGAGGAGCACGCCGAGGTGCGGCTGGCGCTCGGCGAGCACGGCGCCCTGGCGGGCGAGCTCGGCGGCGCCGTCGAGGAGCACCCGCTGCGCGAGCGGCTGAGGGCCGCGCACATGCGGGCCCTCTACGGGGCCGGACGGCAGAGCGAGGCGCTGGAGTGCTTCGAGAGGTACCGGGTGCTGCTCGCCGACGAGCTGGGCCTGGACCCGGGCTCCGAGCTGGCCGAGCTCCAGCGGGCCATCCTGCGGCAGGACCCCGCCCTGGGCGGGCCCGCCGCCCCGGAGGCGCCGCGCCCGCGGTCGAACCTGCCCGTCCCGCCGACCGAGCTGATCGGGCGGGACGGCGCCGTCCGGGAGATCCGGGCCCGGATCGGCACCGACCGGCTGGTCACGCTGACCGGCCCGGGCGGGGTCGGCAAGACGCGCCTGGCGATCGAGACGGCTGCCGGGCTCGCGGACAGGTTCGGCGACGGCGTGTGGATGGCGGAGCTGGCGGCCCTGGAGCGCTCGACCGTGCCCGACCTCGCGGAGGTCGTGACGGCGATCCTCGACATCCGGGACGCGCCCGGCGAGCCCGCGGCGGCGCTCGACCGGCTGGCGGCGGCGCTCGGCGCCCGGCGGCTGCTGCTCGTCCTGGACAACTGCGAGCACGTGGTCGAGCAGGCCGCCGAGCTGGCGGACCGGCTGCTGCGCGGGGTGCCCGGGGTGCGGGTGCTGGCGACGAGCCGGGAGCCGCTCGGCCTGCCGGGCGAGGTCGTGTGGGCCGTTCCGCCGCTGGACGTGCCGGGCCGCGGCGACGACCCGGCGGCGTCGAGCGCGGTCCGGCTGTTCGCGGAGCGGGCGCGGGCGGCGTCGCGGGGTTTCCGGCTGGACGGGGACACGGCCGGCCCGGTCGGGGAGCTGTGCCGCAGGCTGGACGGCATCCCGCTCGCCCTCGAGCTCGCCGCGACCCGGGTGCGGACGCTCGGCGTCGAGGGGCTCGTCGAACGGATCGACGACCGGTTCCGGCTGCTGTCGTCCGGACACCGCGGCGCCCCGGCCCGGCAGCGCACCCTCACCGCGGTGATCGACTGGAGCTGGGACCTGCTGACCGGGCCGGAGCGCGCGGTGCTGCGCCGCCTGTCGGTGCACGCCGACGGCTGCACCGCCGACTCGGCCGAGGCGGTGTGCGCGGGCGGGGAGGTCCCGGACGCGGAGGTCCTCGACGTCCTGGTGCGGCTGGTCGACCGCTCGCTGGTCGTGATGACGGAGCGCCCCGGCGAGGGCCCCCGGTACCGGCTGCTGGAGTCGGTCGCCGCCTACGCGGCCGAGCGGCTGGCGGAGGCGGGGGAGACGCGGCGCGCCGAGGCCGCGCACAGCGCCCACCACGTGGCCCTGGCCGAGCGCGCGGCGGGCGGCCTCACCGGGCCCGACCAGGCGCGCTGGCTGGCGAGGCTGGACGTGGAGTCGGCGAACCTCCGGGCCGCGCTCGACGCCGCCGGGTCGGCGGACGAGGCGTTGCGGCTGGTCAACGCGCTCGCCTGGTACTGGTTCCTGCGCGGGCGGCTGACCGAGGCGCTGCGGTCGCTGGAGGCGGCCCTCGCACGGGACGGCGGATCGCCGGACGTCCGGGCCCGCGCGCTGGTGTGGCGGGCGGGGCTGGCCGTGCTCAAGGGCGCCCCCGGCGACTGGAAGGCCCGCCGCGACGAGGCCCTCGCGCTCGTGGACGCCACCGGCGACGACCGCCTGAAGGCGTGGGCGCGCTGGTTCCTGACGTTCGCCCGGGCCGAGCTGGACGACACCGGCGAGGGCGCCGCGCGGCTGGGGGAGGCGCTCGCGGGGTTCCGCGCGTGCGGCGACCGGTGGGGCGAGGCGGCGGCGCTCGTCCAGCGCGCCATGCACGCCCACGCGCGCGGCGAGCCCGCCGCGCTGGAGCGCGACGCCGAACGAGCCGCCGTGCTGTTCGACGAGGTCGGCGACCGCTGGGGACGGCTCCAGGCGGTGGAGTGGCTCGGCGGGCTGGCGGAGCTGACCGGCGACTACGACCGGGCCGAGCGGCTCCATCACGACGCGCAGCGCATCGCCGAGGAGCTGCGGTTGTGGCCGGACGTCGCCATGCGGATGGCGTGGCGCGGCTGGATCGCCTACCTGCGCCGCGACCAGGCGTCCGCGCGGCGGCTGTTCGGGCGGGCGCGGCGGGTCGCGGCGGAGCAGGGGTTCGCGCCCGCGGCCATGTTCGCCGACATCGGCCTCGGGCTGGCGGCGGAACGCGAGGGGCGGCTGGAGGACGCCGAGGACCGGATGCGGCCCCTGCTGGCGGCGGCGTCGCCGGAGGAGTTCCCGCCCCTGTACCTGCCGATGATCCAGACCGGGCTGGGCCGCGTGGCGGAGGCGCGGGGCGACGCGGCGTCCGCCGTCCGGTACCAGCGGGACGCGCTGGCCGTCGCGATCAGGCTGGAGGCGCCACGTGACCTGGCGGGCGCCCTGGAGGGGCTGGCAGGCGCGCTGGCCCTGGCGGGGCGGCACCGGGACGCGGCGCAGGCCCTCGGGAAGGCGGCGGCGATCCGGAAGGCCGCCGGCGTGCCGCCCGCCCCCGTCGAGCAGGACGACATCGACCGGGCCGCCGCGCGGCTCGGGGACGCGGCCGGCCCGGACGTGCTCGCCGCCGGGGCGGGCCTCGACCCGGCGGAGATCCTGCGCCGTGCGGAGACCGTCCCTCCGGAGGGCGCTTCCGTATGGGCCGGCCGGTAGGGCGCGGGCGGACCGGCAGGGCGAGGCGGCAGGGCCTCCTGGGGACGCGCTTGCCTGGGTGATTCGCCCTATTGCAAGAAGGTTGCGAATAGTCGCGGATTCATCACGACCCCTTGTGGCCCCTCTCACAGGGGTTGATCATCACCCTTCGTGGGACGACGGGGGTTGGTGCTCAGCCGGATCATCGGCGATCGGACGCTGGTGCTGGCCGCCTGCGCGACCGCCCTCTTCGCCACGACCGTCCTCGCGGCCCTGGTCGGCTACACCGGCTCGGTGACCCGCGAGGGTCTGCGCCGCACCCTGGCGGACGCGACGTTCGAGTCGGTCGGCACGGCGCTCGGCACGCGCGTCCCGGCGAACGGCCTGCCCAGGATCCAGGACCAGGTCGACCGGACGCTGAAGCAGATCTACCGGGACGTCCCGCTGGCGGTCTCGATGAGCGTCCGCAGCGACTCCTACACGGTCCCGGGCCAGGAGAAGAGCGAACACCCCGACCTGACGGCGTTCGAGACCTACACCGGCATCGAGAAGCACGCGCGACTCACCGAGGGACGCTGGCCCGGCGCGGCCTCGGGTACGGGCTCCGGGGAGGTCGAGGCGGCCCTGCCCGGCGCCGCCGCCCGCGCGATGCACGCCGGCGTGGACGACGTCCTCACGCTGCACGGCCGCGTCGACAAGAAGTCGGTCGTGAAGGTCCGCGTCGTCGGGCTGTTCGACGTCCCCGACCCGCAGGACTACTTCTGGCAGGACGACAAGCTCATCACGACCGGTGTCGAAAGGCTCACCTACACGAGCTACGGGCCGTTCGTGGTTCAGCCCGAGGTCTTCGCCGCCCGGTTCACCGGCACGGGATCCGAGGCGCGCTTCACCGTCATGCCGGACCTGCGCGGCGTCGAGCCGGGCGAGCTCGGCGCCCTCGGCGACCGGGTGGCCGCCGGCGGCGACACCTTCAAGAAGGCCGGCGACGGTGCGCAGTTCAGCGTCGCGACCGACCTGCCCGACCTGACCGCGCAGCTGCGCACCGCGCTCCAGGTCGCGCGGTCCACGATGCTCATCCCGGTGATCCAGCTCGTCCTGCTGGCGGGCTGCGCGTGGCTGCTGGTCGCGCGGCTGCTCGCCGACCACCGGCGCGGCGAGGTCGCGCTGCTGCGCACCCGCGGCCTCGGCATGCGCCAGCTCGCCCGGCTCGGCCTCGCCGAGGGCCTGCTGATCGTGCTGCCCGCCGCGGTGCTCGGCCCGCTGCTGGCCGGCCCGCTGCTGCGCCTGGCCGGGCACGCGCCCGCGGTCCGGGACTCGGGGCTGCGGCTGGACGCCGGGCCGCTCCTGCCGCTGTGGACCGTCTCGGTGCTGACGGCGCTGGCCTGCGCCGTCGTCCTGACGGTCCCGACGCTGCGGGGCGCTAACCGGACCTTCGTGGAGGCCCAGGCCGGCATCGGGCGGCAGGGCCGCGGCGGCCTGCGCGGCTCGGGCACCGACCTCGCGCTGCTGCTCGTCGCCGGGCTCGCGATCTGGCAGCTCACCCGGTACGGGGCGGACGGCGCGGGCGGCGGCGCCCCCGGCGGGGGCACGGGCGGCATCGACCCGTTCATCGTGTCCGGCCCGGCCCTGGCCCTGCTCGCCGGCGGGGTCCTCCTGCTCCGCCTCGTGCCCGCCGTCACCCGCGTGGCCGAGCGGATCGCGACCCGCGGACGCGGCCTCGTGGCCGTCCTCGGCACCCGGCAGGTCGGGCGGCGCCAGCTCCGCTACACCGGGCCCGTCCTGCTGCTGGTGATGGCGATGGCCGTCGGGATCCTGTCGGTCACGACGATGGCGACCTGGCGGCGGTCGCAGACCGACCAGGCCGACTTCCAGAGCGGCGCCGACCTGAGGCTGTCCGCCTCGTCCCGCGAGGGCGGCCCCGAACCGCTCGGACAGGCCGGAAGGCTGGCCGCCCTGTCCGGCGTATCGGCCGCCACCGGGGTGCTGCGCATGGACGCCGACCTCGGCACCGAACCCGCGACACTGCTCGGCGTGGACGCCGGGAGGATCGGCCCGCTCCTGCGCGTCGCCCCGGGCCTGCGGAACGACCTGCGGCTGGACGAGCTGGCGCGGGCGCGTCCCGCCGCCCCGGCGCTGACCGTCCCCGGTGAGCCGAAACGGCTGTTGTTCGACTTGCGGCTCACCCACTCCGGCCCGAAGCCCGGAACGGGCGCCGACGAGTCGCCGCCCCTCGGGGGCTACACCTTCACGGTGACCTTGGTGGACGCCCAGGGGCTGTCCCGGCAGGTGGCCCTGCCGGATCTTCGGGCGGACGGCGACGAGCACACCCTCGCCCTCGACGTCGCGCAGCTCGCGGGCCCGGACGGCAGGCCGTCCTACCCGCTGTCCGTCCGCGGGGTCCACGTCGGCGACGACACCGGGGAACTCTCGGGGAAGCTCGAACTGGAACTGCGCGGCATCGCCGGCGAGGGCACCGGCCGCGCCGCGCGCCCCGCGGGATCCCGCTGGGACGTGTTCGCCGGACCGCAGGACCCGGAGCACCCGATCAGCGCGAGCGCCGCGGACACCAAGGACGCGCTGATGACCCTCACGGTCTCGTCGCCGCCGCTCGGCGGCCCGCTGGGCGACTACCGCTTCGCGG
>NZ_JBEZJP010000278.1:0-10863 GCF_040653175.1 Actinomadura sp. NPDC048032 | reverse complement strand
GCCTCGCCTGGGAGACCGGGCAGGCGATGGCGGACTCGCTCCTGGAGCGCTACCGCGCCGACCACGGGGAGTGGCCGCGCTCGGTCGGGCTGTCGTCGTGGTGGACGATCGACGCGTACCTGATCGTCCTGGCGTCCCTGCTGCTGCTCTCCGGCTCGACCGCCGACAGGATCGGGCGGCGCCGCGTGTTCCAGACGGGGCTCGCGCTCTTCTCCGTCGGGTCGGTGCTGTGCAGCCTCGCGCCGTCGCTCGGCTGGCTCGTCGCCGCCCGGGTGGTGCAGGCGGTCGGCGGGTCGATGCTCAACCCCGTCGCGATGTCGATCATCACGAACGTGTTCACCGGGCCGCGCGAGCGGGCCCGCGCCATCGGCGTCTGGGGCGCCGTCGTCGGGCTCAGCATGGCGATGGGACCGCTGGTGGGGGGAGTGCTGGTCGACTCGGTCGGCTGGCGGTCGATCTTCTGGTTGAACGTGCCGATCGGGCTCGCCGCGCTGGTGCTGACCGCGCTGTTCGTCCCCGAGTCGCGCGCCCCGCGCCCCCGCCGTCCCGATCCGCTCGGCCAGATGTTCATGATCCTGCTGCTCGGGACGCTGACCTACGCGATCATCGAGGCGCCCGGCCGCGGCCTGGCCGACCCCGCCGTCTCCGGCGCCGCGATCGTCGCCGCGGCGTCCCTCGCCGGGTTCGTCGTCCACGCGCTGCGCACCCCCGAGCCGCTGATCGACCTGCGCTTCTTCCGCAGCGTCCCGTTCTCGGGCGCGACCGTCATCGCGGTCAGCGGGTTCGCCGCGCTCGGCGGATTCCTCTTCCTCAACACCCTCTACCTGCAGAACGTGCGCGGGCTGTCGGCGCTGCACGCGGGGCTGTTCCTGCTGCCCATGGCGGCGATGACCGCCGCGTCCGCCCCGCTGTCGGGACGGCTCGTCGGCGGCCGCGGCCCGCGGCTCCCGCTCCAGATCGCGGGGGCGGCGATGCTCGCCAGCGGCCTGCTGTTCGCCGCGTTCGACGCCGAGACCAGCGACGTCACGCTCTTCGCCGCGTACGTGCTGTTCGGTCTCGGGTTCGGCATGCTGAACTCGCCCATCACGAACACCGCCGTGTCGGGCATGCCGCGTGCCCAGGCGGGCGTCGCCGCGGCGGTCGCCTCCACCAGCCGGCAGATCGGGCAGGCGCTCGGCGTCGCGGTGATCGGAGCCGTGCTCGCCGCCGGGACGTCCGCGGCGCACCCCGCAGCGGACGCCTTCGTGTCGGCCGCCCGACCGGCATACTGGATCCTCGCCGGATGCGCCGGCGCCGTCCTGGTGCTCGGCACGGCCACCACGGGCCGGCGGGCCGCCCGCAGCGCGGCGCGCACGGCCGGCCTGTTCGGCGGCGACGAGACGGCGCCGGACGCACGCGATGTGACGGGAGCGAGTGCGCGATGACCGAGCCCGCAGTCCAGCACGCCGACGCCGCCGCGCGGGCGTGGCACAACCTGCGGGTCCTGCTGCACGAGCGCGGCGACCGGCGGCGGGAGGTCACCGACGCGCTCGGCATGAGCTTCTTCCGGGTCAAGGCGCTGCGGTACGTCGCCGCGGCCAGCGCGCCGCTGACGCTGCGCGACCTCGCCGAGAGGCTCCTCACCGACCGCCCCTACGTCACCCTCGTGGTGGACGACCTGGTCGGGCGGGGCCTGGTCGAGCGGACCGAGAACCCCGCCGACCGCCGATCCAAGATCGTGACCGCGACGGCGGCGGGGCGGGCCGCGGCGGCCGAGGCCGAGCGGATCCTGGACACCCCGCCGCCGTCGCTCTACGACCTCCCGGCCGAGGACCTCGCGGTCCTCGACCGGGTCGCGGCGCGCCTGGTCTCCGAAGGCTGACCGCGGGCCGGGCCCCGCGTCCCGGCGACCCTCAGGCCCCGGCCGGGACCTTGTACTTCCCGGCCGCCTCCGACTCCGTGGGCTGCCGCTCGACCACCAGCCCGCCGAGCGCCTTGGCGTCCGTCCGCAGGATGTAGGTCTTGCGGGTCCCGGGCTCGTCCACCTTGGAGAAGTCCATCGGCGTGCCGTAGCCGCCGTCGTGGGCGGTGGTGGACCGGTGCGCGGTGATCAGTCCCTCGCGGGTGAGGTCCTTGGCCGCGCACGCCTTCTTCAGCCCGTCCGCGAAGATGACCGCGCCCGTGTACCCGTTGACGACGGCGCTGTCGCGCGGCTGCCCCGGGTACTTCTTCCCGTAGTCGTCCGCCAGCTTCTTGATCGGCGCCAGGTCGGACGAGATGGGCGCGCCCGCGCTGGCGAGGTAGAAGTCCTTCAGCAGCGCGGGCGCGGCCGCGGTCTGCAGGAGCTGCGGGGAGAACCCGGAGTTGCTCGCCACGATCGGCGCCGCCATGCCCTTGGCCCGGGCGAGGCCCGCAAGCGACGCCGACTGCCGGGGCCCGGCGCTCATCAGGATCGCCTTGACGCCCGCGCTCTTCAGCGCCGCGACCTGGGCGGACATGTCGTTGTCGGTCGCCTTGATCTTCTGTTCGACGAGCGTCAGGCCGAGCTCGCCCGCCGCGTACTTCGCCCCGGCGAGCGCGCTCTCGCCGTAGTCGCCCTCGAAGTACACGTGCCCGACCTTGTCGCCCCTGGCGATGCCCTTCTCCCGGGTGAGGAAGTCCAGGGCGTTGATCATGTCGACGTCGTAGGTGGTGCCGGTGACCTGGATGTACCTGCTGCCGAGCAGCGTCGTCGACCAGGCGTTCGGGATGACGAACATCTTGTCGGCCTCGATGCGGCCCTTGAGCGCCGTCACCATCGGCGAGCCGACGAACTGGGCGAGCCCGATGACGCTCGACTGCATCTCGCTGTACCCGGCGACGGCCTTCTGCACGTCGTAGCCGTGGTCGCGGACGACCAGCTCGACCTTGCGCCCGCAGACGCCGCCCTGGGCGTTCAGCTGCTCGAAGTACATCCGCTGCGCCTGGGTGAGGCTCTTGCCGAGCGGCGCGTACACGCCGGTCAGGTCGGTCTCGACGCCGACGCGGATCGTGCCGTCGGTGACGCCGGGCCCGGTCTTCACACCGTCCGAACCGGTGCCGCCGGACCCGCCGGACGCCTTGCCGCTGCAGCCCGACGCCATGCCCAGCGGCAGCGCCACGGCAAGCGCGACCACGGCAAGACGCGCCGGACCGAACCTGGGGATGCGCTTCATATCGCTTGCTCCTCTTGCTCGAATCGGGTGAGGGGACGGGAGGCCCGGCGCCGGGACGCGGCGGTGCGCAGCCGCGTCCACGCCCCGGTCAGGCCGCCGGGGAGGAAGAGCACGACGGCGACGACGGCGGCGCCGTACAGGATCCGGGCGGCCTCGGCGGGGGAGACGCCGCCCGAGCCCGGGGCGGCGACGAGGGGCAGGTCGTCGCCGAAGCGGGTGAGGAGCTGGGGCAGGACGGAGACGAACACCGCGCCCGCGACGGCCCCGGCCGCGGTGCCGAGCCCGCCGATGACGATCATGGCGAGGTAGTCCAGGGACAGGAACATGCCGAAGTAGTCGGGGACGGTCCGCCGGAACGCCAGCGCGAGCAGCGCCCCGGCCGCGCCCGCGTACATCGACGACAGCACGAACACGCCGGCCCGGTAGCGGGCCACCGGGACGCCCATGACCGCCGCCGCGACCTCGTGGTCGCGGACGGTGTTGAGGGCCCGCCCCGGCCGTCCGCGCAGGATGCCGCGCGCGATCCACACGGCCGGGGCCAGCAGCGCGACGGCGAGGAACCACAGCCGCTCCAGCGCGCCGAGCGGGACGGCGAACACCACCAGCTCCGGGGCGTCGTCGAAGCGGAACCCGGCGATCTCCAGCGGCGGGACGTCCCGGCCGTTGAACCCGCCGGTGACGCTCTCGGCGTTGAACAGCAGGTGCTGCCCGATGAAGATCAGCGCGAGGGACGCGATGCCGAGGTAGGTGCCGCGCAGCCGTCCGGCGATGGGGCTGAACAGCCCGCCCGCGACGCCCGCGAGCAGGATCGCGCCGAGGAACGCCAGCGGGGTCGGCAGCCCGAGGCCCGCGAGCTTCGGCCCCGGGCCGGACGCCAGGTAGACGTACCCGTACGCGCCGACCGCGAGGAAGAAGGCGTGCCCCATCGACAGCTGCCCGGTGGCGCCGGTCAGCAGGTTCAGACCGATCGCGCCGACCGCCGCCGACATCGCGAACAGGCCCGTCTGGAGCCAGAACGCGTCGAGGTAGAACGGCAGGGCCAGCAGGACGAGGGTGGACGCGGCGGCGGCCGCGTACCGGATCCGGGCGTCAGACACGCGACAGCTCCCTCGTCCCGAACAGCCCGGCGGGACGCACGAGCAGCACCGCGAGCATCACCAGGAACGGCGCCACGTCGCCGATGCCGCGCCCGAGGAACGCCAGCTCGCCCTGGTAGCCCGTCACGAGCGACTCGGTGAGCCCGACGGCGAGGCCGCCGACGAGCGCGCCCGTCGTGGAGTCGAGGCCGCCGAGGATCGCGGCCGGGAACGCCTTCATCGCGGCGAACGAGGTGGCGCGGTCGAGGCCGGGGGTGGGGAACACGGTCAGGAACAGCGCCGCCACCGCCGCGAGCGCCCCCGCGATCGCCCACGCGGCGAACGACACGCGGCCCAGCCGGACGCCCATGAGCGCGGCCGTCTCGCCGTCCTCGGCCGCCGCCCGCATCGCCACCCCCCAGGGCGTGAGGCGGAACGCCAGCAGGAACGCGGTGATCAGGACGGCCGCGGTCGCAAACGCGGCGATCCGCGTCTGCGCGATGCCGACGCCCGCGACCTCGACGATCCCGTCGCCCCACGGGTCGCCGAGCGACAGGACCCGGGTGCCGATCTCCCGCGTCAGCGCGGTGGTCAGCACGATGTCGACGCCGATCGTGACGATCGCCAGCACGGACCGGTCCTCCACCCGGGCGCGCCGGAGCACGAGCAGCTCCACCAGGGCGCCCGCGGCGGCCGCCGCGGCGACGCCCGCGCCGAGCGCCGGCAGGAACCCGATGTCGTCGTGCAGCACCGCGGTCACGTAGCCGCCCGCCAGCAGCAGCGAGGCGTGCGCGAAGTTGACCACCTCGGTGGCCCTGAAGATGATCACGAAGCCGAGGGCGATCAGCGCGTACACCGACCCCGCCGAGACCCCGTTGACCACCAGCTCGATGAACGTGCTCAAGGATTTCCCTCCGATTCGGGGGCGCCCGCGGGCGCGTGCGCGGCGCCGAGGTAGGCGCGGATCACGGCCGGGTCGCGCTGCACCGCCGCGGGCGCGCCGCCCGCGATGCGCCTGCCGAAGTCCAGGACGGTGACCTCGTCGGCCAGCCGCATGACCATCCCCATGTCGTGCTCGACCAGCAGGACCGAGAGGCCGAGGTCGGCGCGGGCGCGGAAGATGACCTCGGCCATCCGCCGCCGCTCCGCGCCGTTCATCCCGGCCACCGGCTCGTCCAGGAGCAGCAGCCGGGGCTCCATCGCGAGCGCGCGGGCCAGCTCGACCCGCTTGCGCACGCCGTAGGACAGCAGCCCGACGGGCGCGTCGAGGTGCTCGGCGACGCCGACGAACGCGGCGATGTCGCGGACCCGGTCCCGGTGCCGCGCGTCCTCGCGGCGCGCCCGCGGCAGCCGCAGGCCCGCCGACACGAACCCGGCCCGGGTGAGGCGGTGCCGCCCGAGCATGAGGTTGTCCTCGACGGACAGGTGCCGCGACAGCGCGATGTTCTGGAACGTCCGGGCGACGCCGAGGCCCGCGATCCGGTGCGGCGGCAGCGCGGTCAGCTCCGCCCCGCCGAACCGCACGCTGCCCTCGCTCGCCCGGTAGACGCCGGACAGGACGTTGAAGCACGTCGACTTGCCCGCGCCGTTCGGGCCGATGAGCGCGTGGACGCTGCCGGGCTCGACGGAGAAGCCCACCCCGTCCAGCGCGGTCAGCCCCGCGAACCGCACCGTGAGCCCGCTGACGCGCAGCTCGCCCGCCTCCGCGTCGCTCATCCGGCGGACCACCGCTCCAGCGAGGGCCCGTCCCCGGCCTCGGGGGCCGCGGCGTCCGCGCCGCCGGCGCCGAGGTAGCGGCGCCTGACCTCGTCGCTCGCCGCCAGCTCCGCCGACGGCCCGCGCAGCGTCACCGCGCCGACCTCCAGCACGTGCGCGGACGACGACAGCTCCAGCGCCAGCGCCGCGTTCTGCTCGATCAGCAGGATCGCCGTGCCCTGCAGGTTGATCTCCCGGACGGTCTCGGCGATGCGCTCGGCCATCATCGGGGCGAGCCCGAGCGTCGGCTCGTCCAGCAGCAGCACGGCCGGGCACGCCATCAGCGCCCGCCCGATCGCGAGCATCTGCTGCTCACCGCCCGACAGGAGCCCCGCCCGCTGGCGCGCCCGCTCCGCCAGCAGCGGGAACAGAGCGAGCACCCGCGCGCGGGCCTTCGCGGCGTCGGACCTGCTCGGCGCGCCGAGCGCGCCCGCCCGCAGGTTCTCCTCGACGCTGAGCCGGCCGAACACCCGGCGGCCCTCCGGAACCTGCACGACCCCGGCCGCCACGACGGTGGCGGGGTGCAGGCCGACCAGGGACCGCTCGCCGAGCCGGACCGTGCCCGCGTCCACCGCGCCGCGGTGGAACGGCAGCGTGCCCGAGATCGCGCGGAGCAGGGTCGTCTTGCCGGCCCCGTTCGCGCCGAGGACGGCCGTGACCGATCCCGCCGGGACGTCCAGCGAGACCTCGCGCAGGGCCCGCACCGCCCGCCCGTAGGTCACCGACAGCCCGCGGACCGCGAGGGTCCCGTTCGCCATGCGCCCCTCCAGAAGTTCGTGTGACCGGCACCCCAGCACGGGGCCCCGACCTGCGTCCACGGGCCGCGGGCAAGACGGGGCGAGGGTCCAATCGAACGTCGTTCGGGTTGTGCGGGGAGCACAGTGCGGGCCGATTCGGGTGAGTGTTCGACCTTCTGGGGGTCCGCGCGCGTATGACCCGTCATGAGGCAGACGGCAGGGAACCGTTCGCGGCGGTGCGCCGCCCTCGCCGGAGCGCTCGCGCTGGCCGCGCTGACGGGCGCCTGCGAGTTCCAGCCGGCGGCCGCGGGACCCGGCGCCCGCCCCGCGGCGCAGAGCACCCGGGCCGCGTCCCGCGCGCCCGCCCCGGCTGCGTTCGACGAGCGCGGGTTCCTGGAGGACGTCCGCACCGCCGAAACGCTCACCGACGACTTCTGGCGGCGGCACTGGAACCGCCTGTTCACGGGGGAGTACAGCTCACCGCGCGTCGTCGGCCTCTACGACGGACGCGATCCGGCCTCAGCGCCGGTCTGCGGCCGCGAGCGCTTCGAACCCGACAACGCGGCCTACTGCCCCTCCGGGGACTTCGTCGCCTGGGACGCCCACCTGATGCGGTCGGGGTACGCGCGCGGCGACGCGTGGGTCTACCTCGTGATCTCGCACGAGTGGGGCCACGCCGTCCAGAACCGGCTCCGGCGCGGCCTGGTGTCGCCCGCCGCGGAGCTGCAGGCCGACTGCCTCGCGGGCGCCGCCCTGTACGGCTCGTCCGACGACGGCACGCTGCGGTTGGAGGACGGCGACGAGCAGGAGCTGGTGGACGCCTTCGCGGTCATCGGCGACCGGACGCCGTGGACCAGACCCGGCGACCACGGCTCGGCCGTCCAGCGGCTGCGCGCCTTCGCGCGCGGCGGCGAGAACGGCGTGCGGGCCTGCTTCACCTGAGGCGGCGCTCCACCGACTCGACCTTGGCGTCGAGGGCGCCGGTCACGCCGGGGCGGATGTCGGCCTTGACGACCAGGCTCACCCGCGGCGCCCGCGCCGCGACCGCGTCGGTGGCGGCCTTCACCACGGCCATCACCTCGTCCCACTCGCCCTCGATCGTGGTGAACATGGCGTCGGTCCGGTTGGGCAGTCCGCTCGCCCGCACCACCCGGACCGCCTCGGCGACGAGCTCGCCGACCTCCTCGCCCGCGCCGAGCGGGGTGACCGAGAACGCGACGAGCATCGCGCACCTCCAAGACTAGGGTTGGACGACCTGCCGTACCACGATCTCATCCAGCCGGCGCTCGACGACCACCCCCACCGGCCAGTCGCGCACGAGGCAGCGCAGCAGGGCCGCCTCGTGCTCGGCGAAGGAGGGGTCGCAGCCCTGCTGTTCGAGGCTGGAGCGGATGGCCAGGACGTAGTCGGCGTCGGTGAAGCCCGGGATCTCGCGGACCATCGCGGTCGTGGTGGCGCGATGGGAGTTGAGCCCGGCGAAGGAGCGGCCGCATCCGCAGCCGCCGTCGGGGTCGTCGCGGTCGCGGGCGCACACCGTCCCGATGTGGACCAGCTCGCCTTCGACGCACCAGTCGAAGTCGTTGCCGCGGAATCCCTGGCTGGAGTTGGTGGCGGTGAGAAGTTTCAAGGCCATGCCCCCCTCGGCTCGTGGACGCCGGACCACCGTACGACGAGGGTCTGACGTAACGTCGGGAACATGAGCGAAGACGACGACGTCCTGCTGCACCGCGACGGTCCCTTCACCACGATCACGATGAACCGGCCGCGCCGCCGCAACGCGCTCTCCCGCGCCTTCCTCCTCCGCCTCACCGAGGCGTTCCGGGAGGTGGGGGACACCGACGCCCTCGGCGTGGTCCTCGCCGCCAACGGTCCGGTCTTCTCCGCCGGGCACGACTTCGCCGACATGGCCGGCGCGTCCCACGCCGACGCCCGCGACCTGCTGCGGGTCTGCACGGACCTGATGCGGACGATCCAGTCCGTCCCGCAGGTGGTGGTGGCCCGCGTGCACGGCCTCGCGACCGCCGCCGGCTGCCAGCTCGTGGCGAGCTGCGACCTCGCCGTCGCCGCGGAGAGCGCGGGGTTCGCCGCGCCCGGCGGCAAGGGCGGCTGGTTCTGCCACACGCCCCTGGTGGCGATCTCCCGCAACGTCGGCCGCAAGCGCGCCGCCGAGATGGCCCTCACCGGCGAGGTCGTCGACGCGGCCACGGCCGCCGAGTGGGGACTGATCAACTACGCGGTCCCCGACGACGAGCTCGACAAGGCCGTCGACGACCTCCTTCGGCGCGCCACCCAGGGCAGCCCGCGCAGCAAGGCCCTCGGCAAGCAGGCGATGTACGCCCAGTTCGACCGCCCCGAACAGGACGCCTACGCCTACGCGATCGAGGTGATGGCCGCGTCCAGCCAGACCCCGGAGGCGCAGGAGGGGATGGCGGCGTTCCTGGAGAAGCGCCGCCCGGAGTGGCCCGCGTAGGGCCTCGGAAGAGGGCTCGCTCCGCTCCGGGAACGGTGTGCCGCCATGGGTAGGGCGGGCGGGACTCGAACCCGCGACCGGGAGATTATGAGTCTCCTGCTCTGACCAGCTGAGCTACCGCCCCAGGCGCATCCCCGGACCGGCCGGGGCGTCGCCGGGTGCAATCTTAGCGGCGGCCGTTTCACCGGGGCCACCGCGAACCCCGATGTCCCACACCCGCACCGCCCACGACGTCCTACCTGAGGGGGTGGGATGTCATACCTGGTACCGAGTGACGGGTGGTGGTACCCGTCGGTAGGGTCCCGCGTATGTCCAGACGCATCCTCGCTCTCGTGCCCGTCCTGCTCGCGCTGGTGTTCGCCGGCGCCTGCGACGGCGGGTCCGGCGGGCCCGCGAAGAAGGCCGACTTCGACGCCGCGCAGACGCTCCGCCAGGCCGCGCAGGCCATGGGGGGCCTCAAGAGCGTCGCGTTCACCCTGGAGTCGGAGGGCACGACGCCGGTCATGGTGAAGGGCGGCGACATGAAGCTGCTCCGCAGCGGCGACGCCGAGGGGACGCTGGCGGTGGAGCAGCAGGGGCAGAAGGTCGAGATGAAGGTCGTCGCGGTCGGGGACAGCATCTACCTCGACGCCGGGACCGGCGGCTGGCGCAAGCTGCCCAAGGGCCTCGCGGCGAGCGTGTACGACCCGTCGGCGGTGCTCGACCCGCAGCGGGGGATCGCGAAGCTGCTGACGTCGGCGCAGGGGCCGTCGCCCGAGGCGGTGGAGAAGGTGGACGGCAAGGAGGCCTACCGGGTGGCCGCGAAGCTGCCCAAGGACCAGGTCGCCGGCCTGATCCCCGGCATCGGGGAGGACATGGACGGCCAGGTGTGGGTGAGCAAGGCCGACCACCGGCTGCTGAAGGTGCGGGGGACGTTCCCGAAGGACAAGGGGTCGGTGACGATCAGGTTCACCGGGTTCGACGCCCCGTACAAGATCAGCGCGCCGCGGTGAGCGGGCGTCGCCGGGTCGCGATCGGCGCCGGCGGCGCGGTGGTGCTGCTCGCCGCGCTGGACGCCTACGTCGTCACGACGATCCTGGTGCCGGTGGTCAAGGACCTCGGGATCCCCGTGAACCGGCTGGAGCGGGTGACGCCGGTCCTGACCGGGTTCCTGCTGGGATACGTGGCGGCGATGCCGCTGCTCGGGCAGTTGTCGGACCGGTTCGGGCGGCGGCCGGTGCTGCAGGCGTGCCTGGTGTTCTTCGCGGCCGGGTCCGTGGTGACGGCGCTGGCGCACGGCGTCCCGGTGCTGACGGCGGGACGGGTCGTGCAGGGCGTCGCGGGCGGCGCGCTGCTGCCGGTGACGATGGCGCTGGCCGGCGACCTCTGGGAGGAGCGGCAGCGGCCGGTCGTGCTCGGCGCGGTGGGGGCGGCGCAGGAGCTGGGAAGCGTGCTGGGCCCCCTGTACGGGGCGGGGATCGCGGCGGCGCTCGACTGGCGGGCGATCTTCTGGATCAACCTGCCGCTGGTCGCGGTCGCCATGGTGGCCGTGCAGGTCGCGGTGCCGGGCGGGCGCGGGTCCGGCCCAGAAATGAGCGAAGCGAACCGGGCGCCACCCGCGACGACTGGACCGACTGGCGCTGGACGGAGACCGTCGTCCACACCAACGCGCG
>NZ_JBEZJP010000277.1:0-10864 GCF_040653175.1 Actinomadura sp. NPDC048032 | reverse complement strand
CGGCCGATCCCGCCAACCCGTACGGCGCGGCGCTGCCCTGGCCGGAGCGCGCCGACGAGGTCGCCAGCGGCCACAAGCCGGGCCGCAAGGCCGGCGCGCTCGTCGTCCTGGTCGAGGGCCGCCTCGTCCTCTACGTCGAGCGCGGCGGGCGGACGCTCCTGACCTGGGACGACGATCCCGGCGTCCTGCAGCCGGCCGTCGACGCGCTCGCCCTGGCCGTCCGCGAGGGGGCGCTCGGCAAGCTGACCGTGGAGCGCGCCGACGGCGAGGCGATCGGCGACTCCCCGCTGGCCGCCGCGCTCGAGTCGGCCGGGTTCCATCCCACGCCTCGCGGGCTGCGGCTGCGCTCCTGACCGCCCGAGCCCCGAAGCGCGACGGTCACGGCGGCGGCGCATACGAGCACGCCCAGGAGTGACGGCAGGGTGAGCGTGCTGCCGAACATCAGCCATCCCCACAGCATCGTCGTGGGTGGTGTCAGGTAGAGCAGGGCGGACACGCGCGCAACCCCTGTGCGCCGGACGTTGACCCAGTACAGCCCGTACCCGCCGAACATCGCCAGCACGACGAGGATGGCGATGGCGGTCCAGAACGCGGGGTCGGCCGGCGGAACCAGTGAGCCGTCCACGCCGGCGAAGCCCGAGAACACCACGGCGCTCACGCCGGCCTGGACGGCCAGCGCCTCCGGGAGCTCCAGCGAGGGGCGCGTGCGGCGTTCGACGAGGGTGGCGCCGACGAGGGAGAGCATGGCGGCGAAGGGAAGCGCGTACGCCCAGGCAGGGGCGTCCGCGCTCAGGTCGCCGCCGACGACGAGGGCGACGCCGCCGAGACCGGCGGCGAACCCGGCGAGCTGCCGGCGGCCGACCGGTTCGCCGAGCAGGGGCGCGGCGAGCGCGACCGCGACGAGCGGCTGCAACGCCGTGATCAGGCTGTTGACGCCCTCCACGACGCCGTGCTCGGCGGCGAGGAACACGCCGGAGAGGTAGCCGACCTGGCCCAGCGTCCCGATCAGGGCGTGCAGGGCCAGGTCCCGGGGCGGGATCCGGCGGCGGCGCCACAGCAGCCAGATGCCGAGCGCGCCCGCGCCGATGACGAACCGCCAGGCCAGCAGCGCGCTCGCGGGCGCGCTGCGGGTGCCGAGCTCGGCGCCGACGAACCCGGAGCTCCACATGACGACGAACGCGGCGCCCAGCAGGGCGTCCGATCGGCGGATGTCCACTGGCCCTCCCGAGGTATACATACCGGTATACCTACAACGTAGCCATACCGGTATGTATACTCCGAGTCACCCCCGAGGAAGGAGCCGAGATGCCCGCGCACGACCGGCCGCTCACCCCCGCCGCCCGGCGGGTCCTCCAGGCCGCGAGCGAGCTGTTCTACGAGCGCGGCATCGGCTCGGTCGGCATGGAGTTGATCGCCGCCGAGGCGGGCGTCACGAAGAAGACCGTCTACGACCGGTTCGGCTCGAAGGACGCGCTGATCCTGGCCTACCTGCGGGCCCGCGACGAGCGGTGGCGCGCCTTCACGACCGGCCGGATCGCCGAGGCCGGCGGCGCCCGCGAGCGGGTGCTCGCCACCTTCGACGCCATCGGCGAGTGGATGGCCGCCGAGTGCGGGCGCGGATGCTCGATGGTGAACGCCTGCGCCGAGCTGCCCGACCCGTCCCACCCGGTCCACGGGGCGGCCGCCGAGCAGAAGGCGTGGGTGCGCGCCCTCTACGCCGGCCTGGTGGGCGACGGCGTGCTGGCCGACCAGCTGCTCATCCTGCACGAGGGCGCGATCGTGGCCTTCAGCGTGGCCGGCGTCCGCGACGCGGCGGCCCTCGCCCGCGCCGCCGCCGAGGCGATCGTGCCCCGGGAGCTCAGCGCCGCCGCCCCCTGAACATGTTGATCAGCCCGCGCAGGGCTCGCTCGTCCAAGGACCCGAACGGGTTGTCGTGGACGAGGTAGGTCCAGGTCGCCGACGGCCGCTTCAGCCCCGCGGAGTCGAGGTCGACGCCGTCCTCGGAGGCGGTGAGGGCCTCGAAGGCGGCCACGGACCGCTTCCGCGCGTCGGCCAGGAGCCGCTTGCCCGCCGGGACGGCCTCCCGGTTGAACTCGACCAGCGGGTCCAGGCCGCGGCCGAGCGACCGCAGGTGGATGCCCTCGCGCAGGTCGGCGAGGAACGCCAGGTGCTCGGCCCAGCAGCGGTCCAGCTGGTACAGGACGATCTGCCGGGCGGCGCCGGCCACCGCCTCCGCGCCCGCGATCGCGGTGAGCTCGGCGTGCCGGTCCGGGGCGTCGGCCGCCATGGCCTTGTCGGCGGCGTCGCCGTGCAGGACGGCGTCGCGCTCGGCGAGCACCTCCCGCCGCTGGAGCCCGATCAGATGGTTGTACCGCCACGTGTTGCGGTGCAGCTCCAGGTCGACGCCCTCCGCGACGCGCTGGGCGTGGCCGACGATCCAGTGCGCGCCCTTGTCGGTGATGAGCCCGTCGTCTCCGGCGGGCGCCTTCGACTCCTCGTCCGGCGCGTAGCGGGTGACGAGGTCGTCCTGGAGGCTGGTGAAGAACACCGAGCCGCCGGGGTCGCCCTGCCGTCCGGCCCGCCCCCTGAGCTGGTCGTCCAGGCGGCTGCTGTGGTAGCGGCCCGTCCCGATGACCAGCAGGCCGCCGGCGCGCGCGACCCGGTCGTGGTCGGCGCCGTCCCGCTCGGCCGGGGCCGTGCCCGGGGCGGACGGCGAGGGGCTGCCGCCCAGCCGGATGTCGGTGCCCCGGCCGGCCATCTGGGTGGAGACGGTGATCGCGCCGTACGCGCCCGCCTCCGCGATGATCGCGGCCTCCTCGGCGTCGTTCTTGGCGTTGAGGACGACCCGGTCGAGCCCGGCGCGGGCCAGCCGGCGGGCCAGCCGCTCGGACTCGGCGACGTCGCCCGTCCCGACCAGCACCGGACGCCCCTCGGCGTGCGCGGCGGCGATCTCCTCGACGATCGCGACCTCCTTGTCGGCGGCGGTCGCGTAGAGGCGGTCCGGCTCGTCCTCGCGGACGCACGGCCGGTTCGGCGGGACGACCGCGATCGGCAGCGAGTAGAACTCGGTCAGCTGCCCGGCGACGGCCATCGCGGTGCCCGTCATGCCGCACCGGACGGGATAGCGCCCGATCAGCTCCTGCACGGTGATCGAGTCGAGGATCTCCCCGCTCGGGGAGGCGTCCAGGGCCTCCTTCGCCTCGACCGCCGCCTGCAGGCCGTCCGGCCAGCGCTGCAGCAGGGCGACCCGGCCCCGCGACTCGCTGACCAGCTTCACCGCGCCGTCGCGGACGATGTAGTCCACGTCGCGGTGCAGCAGGACCTCCGCGTGCAGCGCCACGTTCACCGCGGTGAGCGCGGCGAGGTTCTCCGGCGCGTAGAGGTCGAGCCCGAGGGCCCGCTCCACCTCGCGCGCCCCGGCCGCCGTGAGCTGGACGTTGCGCGCCTCGTCGTCGGTGGCGTAGTGCAGCCCGGGGCGCAGCCGCCGGACCAGGTCGGCGTGCCGCGGATCCGCGGCGTCGAGGTCGGCGGCGCCCGCGAGCACGAGCGGCACCATGGCCTCGTCCACCAGCACCGAGTCGGCCTCGTCGATCAGCGCGACGGACGGCTCGGGCAGCACGAGGTCGGCGGCGCCGGTGGCGAGCCGGTCCCGGAGCAGGTCGAACCCGACCTCGCTGACCGGCGCGTACGTCACGTCCGCCCGGTAGGCCTCGCGCCGCTCGGCGGGGGTGGACGACTGGCCGACCCAGGCGACGGTGACGCCCAGCATCGCGTAGAGCGGGCCCATCCACTCGGCGTCGCGCCGCGCCAGGTAGTCGTTGACCGACATCACGTGGACCCGGTGGCCGCGCAGCGCGTGCCCGGCCGCCGCCAGGGCGCCCGCCAGGGTCTTGCCCTCGCCGGTGGCCATCTCGGCGACGTGCCCCGACAGCATCGCGAGCGTTCCGAGGAGCTGCACGTCGAAGGGCCGCTCCCCCAGGGTACGCCGGGCGGCCTCCCGGCCGAGGGCGCACAGCTCCGCGAGGTCCTCCTTCCGGCGGAGGGCGGACACGGCGGCGGTCAGCTCCGCGTCCGGCAGCTCCCGGACGCGGGACTCGCGCGCCGCCGCCTCGTCCACCAGGGCGCGCAGCGGCGCGAGATCGACGCTTCCCGGCTTCTGGACGAGGCGCCGCAGACGGTCACGCAGCGCCATGAAGTCCCCTCGGTTCGTCGCTCACGGTTCCCCCAACGGGCGGGTAGAAGTCGGCGTTCCCCATGATCTCAGCGCGCCGGGCCCGGGACTGTCCAGGGCGGGCCTCCGCTGTTGGTCTGACCTCGAATTCATTCCTCGGGCGGATACCCCCCGGCCCTTTCGTTTGAGAGCATGGCCGCATCACGGGGTTTGCGGTGGCCCAGGGGAAAGCGCCACCGCGGAACGGGGTTTCGGCATGACACCTACGGCACGCAAGGCCGCCGCTCTCCGGCGCAAGCGTCAGATCATCAGCCAGACCGTCATCGACCGCGCGCTGAACGACCCTCGGCGTCATCCGGAGGTCGCCGTCGCGGCGGCGTCCGCCAAGTAGGGGAACGGTCCACCGCGCGAGCGGGAAGCGCCCGCGCCCGGCGGGCGCGGGCGCTTCCCGCTTCGCCGACGCGCCTTCCTACGATGCCCCCGCGGCCGAGAAGACGTCGTCGCGGGCCTGCTCCAGCGCCGCGTGCAGGGCGCCTCGCAGGACGGGGTTGCCCTTCACGCCGGTGACGGCGACGGCGGGGCGGGTCGGGCTGATCCGGCCGACGATCGACTCGATGCGGGTGGCCAGCGGCCGCCCCCCGGCCCGGCCGAGGCTGCCCGACAGCACCATGAGCCCCGGGTCCAGGACGATGTTGACCGAGGTCACGCCGTAGGAGATGCGGTCGGCGAGCTCGTCGAGGAACGGCCCGCCGCGGTCCTCGTCGGCGGCGGCCGCGCGGACGCAGTCCACGGCGGTCGGCTCGGCGATGCCGTGCTGGTGGGCGAGGGCGCGGACCGCGTCGGCGCCCACCAGGGCCCCGTAGCCGCCGGCGAGGGTCGGGATCCCCCAGGTCGTCGACTCGGTGACCCCCTCGTCCTGCGTGGCGCGCCGGGCGGCTCCGACCGGCAGCGGCGCCCCGGGGACGGGCAGGTAGCCGATCTCCCCCGCGCCGCCCCACCGGCCGCGGTGCAGCCGTCCGCCCAGCATCACCGACAGGCCCATGCCGCGGTCGAGCCACATGAGCGCGAAGTCGTCGGCGTCGCGGGCGGCCCCGTAGGCCCGCTCGGCGATCGCGGCGAGGTTCACGTCGTTCTCGATGGTCACGGGCCGGCGCAGGTCGGTGCGCAGCGCGGCGAGGACGCCCTCGTGCCAGGCGGGCAGGTCGAAGGAGAACTGGACGTCGCCGGAGCGCGGGTCGACGACGCCGGGCGTCCCGATGACGAACGCGCTCAGCTTCGACACCGCGACCTTGGCCGAGCGGCACGCCTTGACGACGGCGCTGTGCACCATCTTGACGGGGTCGTCGGCGCCGTTGGGGTCCACGGTCACCTGGGCGACGATGTGGCCGGTGATGTCGGCGACGCCGGCCGTCACCCCGTCCGGCCCGACCTCCAGGCCCGCGACGTACGCGCTGGACGGGACGACCGCATAGAGTGCGGCGTTGGGGCCCCGCCCCCCGGCCTGCTCCCCCACCACCGAGACGAGCCCGCGCTCCTCCAGCCGTGACAGCAGCTGGGACGCGGTCACCTTCGACAGCCCGGTGTGCTCGCCGATCTGCGCGCGGGTGAGCGGGCCCTGCTCGACGAGCAGGTCCAGCGCCGCGCGGTCGTTCAGCTCACGCAGCAGCCTCGGCGTTCCCGGGCGTCTTGCCATTGCGACCCCTGATGTCTCAATCCGCTAACGAGCAGTTTTGTTTAGGAAAGTTTCTTGTTAGTTTACGCCCAAGCGCCGACCGGCACGGTACCCCGGGTCGGGGGCGCTCGCAGAGCGCGGACTGGCGAGCAGGGCGCCCGCGAGCGATGCGAACGCGAGAGGGGCATGGCTGGGACCCTAAAGGGTCCGCGCCGTCTCCACTCGCACCGCAGGCCACAAGGCCGCGCGAGGCGATGCCGGAAAGGAACCCCCAGTGAAGTACATCAAGGTTGCGGCCGTGACGGCCGCGATCGCCCTGGCCGCCACGGCCTGCGGCGGCGACGGCAAGGACGGCGACGCGGGCGACGGCAAGGACCCGGCGCAGCTCAAGGTCTGGATGATGGGCGACGGCACGCCCGAGCAGACCAAGATCCTCGACGGCGTCGAGGCCGAGTTCAAGAAGAAGCACCCGAACACCGACGTCCAGGTCAAGTACGTGCCGTGGCCGCAGGTCGCCACCACCTTCCAGAAGGCGGCGGCCGGCGGCGAGGGCCCCGACGTCACCGAGCTCGGCAACACCGACGTCCAGTCCCACATCGAGCAGGGCAGCCTCGCCGACATCACCGACGAGTTCAAGGGCTGGGCCGACGGCAAGACGCTGAACAAGACCGCGCTCGGCAACGACACCGCGGACGGCAAGACCTACGCGGTGCCGTGGTACGGCGGCGTCCGCGGCGTCTGGTACCGGACGGACTGGTTCCAGGAGCTCGGCATCCAGCCGCCGAAGACGTGGGCGGACCTCACCGCCGCCGCGAAGAAGGTGCAGGAAGCCAAGAAGGTCCCCGGCATCGGCATCCCGAGCGACCAGACCAACGCGCTGCTCAGCTTCGTGTGGGGCAATGGCGGCGAGGTCGCCGTCGACGACGGCAAGGGCGGCTTCAAGGGCCAGCTCGACCAGCCGCAGGCGGTCGAGGCGGTCAAGTACTACGCCGGGCTCGTCACCACCGAGAAGGTCGCGCCCGCCAAGTACGTCGGCAAGAACGAGCTGGAGGGCCCGCAGCGCGACTTCGCGCTCGGCAAGCTCGGCATGTACGTCGACGGCAGCTGGGCGCTCAAGGAGATGAAGAAGATCTCCGAGAAGAACGCCGACAAGTGGGGCGTCTTCCCGATCCCGAGCAAGACCGGCGGCAACGCCCCGGTCATGGCGGGCGGCTCCGACCTCGCGGTCTGGAAGGACAGCAAGGCCAAGAGCGCGGCCTTCGACTACATCACGCTGCTGAACGACGCCAAGAACGCCAAGATCTGGGCGGACTACAGCGGCTTCTCCTCCATGCGGTCGGACGTGAAGTTCTCCGACCCCAAGCTGGAGGTCTTCACCTCGATCGCCGGCAACACCAAGTTCCCGCCGATCAGCGCCGGCTGGGGCGAGTTCGAGCAGGCCAAGAAGGTGCTGCCGAACGCCGTCAAGGCGATCATGCAGGGCAAGTCCGCCGAGGAGGAGATGAAGAAGGCGAACGAGCAGGCCAACACGCTGCTGAACCCGTAGTACCCGGCTGATCGGAACGTCCATGCTCGACACCGCTCCCGCGGTGCGGAGAGCGCCCGGCCGGAGAACGTCCGGCCGGGCGCGCCCCCGCCGCAGGCCCCGCTTCGGGCCCTACCTGCTGATCGCGCCCACCGTGCTCGTGATCGCCGTCCTGATGTTCTGGCCCATGATCCAGATCGGGGTCATGTCGTTCCAGAAGGTCGGCAACCGCCAGCTGCGCGGCGAGCCGGCCGAGACGGTGGGGACCGAGAACTTCGACAAGATCTTCAACGACCCGTTCTTCTGGCAGACCCTGCGGCACACCGTGCTGTTCGCCGTCGTCGCGGTGTCCCTGACCCTGGTCGTCGGGACGCTGGTGGGGCTGCTGCTCAACAAGCTCGGCAAGCGGATGTCGAGCTTCGTCGCCGGCGGCGTCATGGTCGCCTGGGCGACCCCGCCGGTCACCGCCGCGATCATCTTCAGCTGGCTGTTCGGCACCACCGGCGGCCTGGTCAACTGGTGCCTGGACCTGCTGCCGGACTTCCTGGTCGGCGGCGGCTGGAGCGACTACAACTGGTTCGCCACGCCGCTGTCCACCTACACCGTCCTCACCGTGTGCGTCGTCTGGCAGGCGTGCCCGTTCGTCGCGGTGTCCGTGCTGGCCGGGCTGAAGAGCGTCCCGGGCGAGCTGTACGAGGCGGCCCGGGTCGACGGCTCCGGACCGTGGCGGACGTTCTGGAGCCTCACCTACCCGATGCTCAAGCCGATCTTCCTCGTGCTGGTCGTCATGTCGATCATCTGGGACTTCAAGGTCTTCACGCAGCTGTTCATCATGGCCGGGATGGCCAACCGCGACGCGTTCAACCTGTCGCTGTACGGCTACTCCGAGGCGTTCGGCTCGCTGAATCCGAAACTCGGCATGGGCTCGGCGATCGCGCTCGTGCTCACGCTCATCCTGCTCGTCGTCACCGCCCTCTACGTGCGGGTCATGGTCCGTCAGGGGGAGACCCGATGAGGCGCCTGCCGCGCAAGCTGCTGCTGAACGGGACGGGCCTGCTGGTCTTCGCGATCGCGGTGTTCCCCGTCTTCTGGATGGCCTCCACCGCGTTCAAGCCCAACACCGAGATCTTCAGCACGACGCCGAAGCCGCTGCCGTCCCATCCGACGCTGGAGCACTTCGACCTGGTGCTGAACGGCGGCATCGCCGAGGTCTCCTTCTGGGAGTACTTCCGCAACAGCGCGATCCTGGCGCTCGTCACCGTCCTGGTGTCGGGGCTGCTCTCGCTGATGGCCGCGATCGCCGTCGCCCGCTTCCGGTTCCGCTTCCGCACCACCTTCCTGATCATGCTGCTGGTGGTGCAGATGGTGCCGTGCGAGGCGCTGGTCATCCCCCTGTTCCTGGACCTGAAGCAGCTGGACCTGCTGAACAGCCTGGCCGGCCTCGTCATCGTCTACATCGGGTTCGCCGTCCCGTTCGCGATCTGGATGCTGCGCGGCTTCGTCGCCGCGGTGCCCCGCGAGCTGGAGGAGGCCGCCGCCATCGACGGCGCGGGCCCCGTCCGGACGTTCCTGCGCGTCATGCTCCCGCTCGTCGCGCCCGGCCTGGTGGCGACCAGCATCTTCTCCTTCATCACCGCCTGGAACGAGTTCATCTTCGCGTTCACGTTCCTGGACGACCAGACCAAGTACACCCTGCCGATCATGCTGCAGTTCTTCTTCGGCCGCAGCGGCAACGCCTGGGGGCCCATCATGGCAGCGTCCACGCTGCTCACCATTCCCGTCATCGCCTTCTTCCTGATCGTCCAGCGCCGCATGGTGTCCGGGCTCACCGCCGGGGCGGTGAAGGGGTGACGACCGACGACATCGCGACCACGGCCGAGATCGCCCGGCTCGCCCGCGGCACGCTGCTCCCGTCCTTCCCCGGCGCGACCGCGCCCCACTGGGTCCTGGACGAGCTGGAGGCCGGCCTCGGCGGCGTCACGCTCTTCGCCCTCACCGGCAACGTCCCGAGCCCGGAGGCGCTGGCCGCGCTCACCGCGCAGATGCGCAAGGCCGGCGACCCCTTCATCACGATCGACGAGGAGGGCGGCGACGTCACCCGCCTCGGCGGCCACGCGACCGGCAGCCCCTACCCGGGCAACGCCGCGCTCGGCGCCGTCGACGACCCCGAACTGACCCGCCGCATCTACCGGTCGCTCGGCGCCGAACTGGCCGAGGTCGGCGTCAACTTCAACTTCGCGCCGTCGGTCGACGTCAACACCGCCGACGACAACCCCGTGATCGGCACCCGCTCGTTCGGCTCGGACCCCGCGCTGGTCGCGCGGCACGCCGCCGCCGCCGTCACCGGCACGCAGGAGGCGGGCGTCGCCGCCTGCGCCAAGCACTTCCCCGGCCACGGCGCGACCGTGGACGACTCCCACCTCGGGATCCCGCTCGTCGACGCCGACCTGGACCTGCTGGACCGCCGCGAGCTCGTCCCGTTCCGGGCGGCGATCGCGGCCGGCACCCGCGCGGTGATGACCGGGCACCTCAACCTGCCCGCCATCACCCACGGGGCGCCGGCCACCCTCTCCCCGGAGGCGATCACCGGCCTGCTCCGCGAGCGGCTCGGCTACCAGGGCGTGATCGTCACCGACGCGCTCGACATGCAGGGCGCCAGCGGCGCCATCGGCATCCCGGAGGCGTCCGTGCGGGCCCTCATCGCGGGCGCCGACCTGCTGTGCCTCGGCCCCCGCGAGCACGCCGAGACCGTCGAGGCCACCCTCGCCGCGATCGACGAGGCCGTCCGCGCCGGGCGCCTCCCCCTCGCCAGGCTGGCCGACGCGGCCGAGCGCACCCGCCTGCTCAGGGAATGGCTCGCCGGGCACAGCCCCGCCGCCGTCGACCGGCCCGCCGGCCTGGAGGCCGCCCGCCGCGCCGTCCGCGTCACGGGCGCCCTGCCCGGCTGGACCGCGGCGCCCCTGGTCGTCGAGACCGAGTCGACGGGCAACATCGCGGTCGGCCCGACGCCCTGGGGCCTGCGCCCGTGGGCGCCCGACGCCGTCCAGGCCGACGGCGCGGACGGGACGGCGGAACGTGTCTTGGACCGTGCCAAGGGGCGCGGCCTCGTCATCGTCCTCCGCGACGCCCACCGGCACTCCGGCCAGCGCGCCCTCACCACCGCCCTCCTCACCGCCCGCCCCGACACCGTCGTCGTCGAGATGGGCCTCCCCGTCTGGCGCCCCCGCTCCGCCGTCTACATGGCCACCTACGGCGCCGCCGCCGCCAACGCCCAAGCAGCCGCCGAACTACTGGGACTGTGTTGATTGCCTTTTTCTCCTCCTTCGGGCCTTGACGGCCCTCCATCGTCGAAAAAAGCGGGCGATCGCTGGCATCGCTCCGTCTCGCCTGGCGGCTCGCTTCGCGATCAGGTTCTCGCTCCGCTCGAACCTGCCTTCGGACGCGATCGCTGTACCTATGGCAGTGCTCTCCTCCTTCGGGCCCGGAGGCCCTCCAT
>NZ_JBEZJP010000276.1:0-10865 GCF_040653175.1 Actinomadura sp. NPDC048032 | reverse complement strand
GGGGCCCCCCCCCCCCCGGGGGGGGGCCCCGCGTCGTCGCGATGTGTCCGGATGTGGCCGTCCTCGTCCCGCCTTGGACCGGTCCGGAGGCCCCGCCTCGCCGAGTGCGTAAGGCCTGGCGGGCTGGGGACGGAATAGATGAAACCATGGAAACGTTGGGTCGAGTGACCGGCTATTGGTGTAGGCAATCAACGGTCGGTACACTGCGTCGCGGAGTGTGACCGCACGCAGCCACAGTGAGTGACTGCTTTCAACCCCTGACTGCGGTCGCCGGAAGATTTGAGCAACGGCTGGTCCCTCCCGCGCGAGCGCGTGGCCACAGGAACGGCGGACACGCCGGTTCGGCGGCGTCACGCCACCAGGCCGCGCCGCACCCGGGAGCGGAGACCCCGCATATTGGAGGCTGAAAGCCCTGACTACCTTTCGTGAACTCGGGGTCGTCCCCGAGATAGCAGACGCCCTCGAAGCCGAAGGCATCGTGGAGGCGTTCCCCATCCAGGAGCTCGCCCTGCCGATCGCGCTCGGCGGGCACGACATCATCGGCCAGGCCCGCACGGGCACCGGCAAGACCCTCGCCTTCGGCGCCGCGCTGCTCCAGCGCATCGAGCACGGCGGCCGCGAGCCGCGCGCGCTCGTCGTCGCGCCGACCCGCGAGCTGGCCCTCCAGGTCACCGACGACCTGCTCGTCGCCGGCGGCAAGCTCGGCAGCCGGGTGCTGTCGGTGTACGGCGGCCGCGCCTACGAGCCGCAGATCGAGGCGCTGCGCGAGGGCGTCGACGTCGTCGTCGGCACCCCGGGGCGGCTCCTCGACCTCGTCAAGCAGAAGTACCTCGACCTGTCCAAGATCGGCGTGCTGGTGCTGGACGAGGCGGACCGGATGCTCGACCTCGGCTTCCTGCCGGACATCGAGCGGATCATCGACCGGATCCCGGCGCAGCGCCAGACCATGCTGTTCTCGGCGACGATGCCGGGCGAGATCGCCGCGCTGTCGCGCCGGTACCTGACCCGCCCGACCAACGTCCGGGCCGAGTCGCACACCGAGTCGGACGCGACGCCGCAGGTCGTCCAGCACGTCTTCCAGGCCCACCAGATGGACAAGCCGGAGATGCTCGCCCGCCTGCTCCAGGCGGAGGGCCGTGGTCTGACCATGGTCTTCTGCCAGACGAAGCGTGCGTGCGACCGGGTGGCCGCCGACCTCGCGCAGCGGGGCTTCGACGCCGCCGCCGTGCACGGCGACCTCGGGCAGAGCCAGCGCGAGCGGGCCCTGCGCGCGTTCCGCAACGGCAAGATCGGCGTGCTGGTGGCCACCGACGTGGCGGCCCGCGGGCTCGACGTCGACGACGTCACCCACGTCGTGAACTACGAGTGCCCCGACAGCGCCGACACCTACGTGCACCGCATCGGCCGGACCGGCCGCGCGGGCAAGGAGGGCGTCGCCGTCACGCTCGTCGACTGGTCCGACCTCACCCGGTGGAAGCTGATCAACGGCACGCTCGACCTGCCGTTCGCCTCCCCGGAGGAGACCTACTCGACGTCCCCGCACTTCTTCGAGACGCTCGGCATCCCCGCCGGCACGAAGGGGACGCTGCCCGCCGACAAGCGGAACGGCCGCGCCGGGCTCGACGCCGAGAAGCTGGAGGACATCGGCGAGACGGGCAAGGTCCGCAGCCACGACCGCGGCCGCGGCCATGACCGAGAGCGGGAGCAGGAGCGTCCGCGGCCGCGCCGCCGCAAGCGCGACCGCACCCGCACGCGGGCGGGCCGGCCGGTCGAGGGCGCCGCGGCGGACGCGGCGGTCGAGACCGCCGCGGACGACAACGTCGTCGACGCGGTCGCCACGGAGCGCAAGCGCAGCCGGCCCCGCCGCCGCACCCGCGCCGGCAAGCCGGCCGCCACCTCGGGCGGTACCGCCGAGGCCTCGCAGACCGCCTGACCGGGCGGCGGAGCGCCCGACCGCGAGACGTCTCAGTCCCGCGGTCGCGTTCCGTCCGGGCCTCTTCCCTCGCGCAGTCGGAGGGCGAGGCCCGGATGGTCGGTGACGAGGACGGCGACGCGCGGGTCGCGCAGGAAGCGGTGCATCACGGGCTCGGCGTTGACCGTCCAGATCATGGCCGGTATCCCGGCGCGCCCGCACTGGCGCAGCACGCCGACGCGGGCGAGCCGGTGGTTGAGGGCGACCATGTCGGCGCCCGCCCGCCGGATCAGCCGCAGCGGCGCGAAGTCGTGCGCGGCGCCCCGCTCCCACAGGTTGCGGCCGACCGACAGGGCCGTCCGCACCCCGGGAAAGCTCTTCTTGATCTCCACGAGGGACGTGATCTCGCGCGTGGTCACCACGAAGTTCCCGGCGCCGAACGCCTCCACCGCCAGCGCGACGCTCTCGTGCTCGCAGCCGCGCTCCTTGAGGTCCAGATGTCCCTGCGCCCGGCCCGCGATGACCTTCATCGCGTCGCCGGCCAGCGGCACCGGCCGCACCGCGAGCTCCTGGATCCGCTCGTAGGGGAGCCGGTTCAGCCGGAGCCCCGCGATCTCGGGATCGTGGTGGACGACGAGCCGCCCGTCCCCCGTCCGCCTGATGTCGATCTCCACGTACTCGGCGCCCGACGCGACCGCGTCGCCGAGGCCCGTGAGGCCCGCCTCGTCGCGGCGGTGGGCGGAGATGGCAGGCATGGCGACCACGCTGGCGACGCTACCACCGAAGATTTCTTACCGATGCCCGCAGGCCCCCATTGACTAAGGTTTCCACCGTGAGTACGCCCCGGTTCGTGAGTCTGCCCCCCGGTGTTCGCCGGACGACCGTCGAGACCTCCCGCGGCCCGTTCGCCGCGCTGGAGGCCCTTCCGGGATCGGGCGTGCCCGACCGCTGCCCCGCCCTCCTCGTCCCCGGCCTCACCGGCAGCAAGGAGGACTTCCTCGCCGTCCTGGAGACCCTGGCCGCGTCGGGCCGCCGCGTCGTCGCGATCGACATGCGCGGCCAGTACGAGACCCTCGGACCGGACGACGAGAGCGCCTACACCCGCGCGGCCCTCGGCGCCGACATCGCGGCCCTCCTGTCGGCGCTGGGCCCCGGCCCCGTCCACCTGGTCGGCCACTCGTTCGGCGGCCTGGTGTGCCGCGAGGCCGTCCTCGCCGGGGCCCGGCCCGCGTCCTTCACGGTGATGAGCTCGGGGCCGGGCGCCGTCGGCGGCCCGGCCGCCGCCAGGGCCCGCGCCCTGCGCGACGCCATCCCCGAACTCGGCATGGCGCAGATCTGGGAGCTCGGCCTCGAACCCGACTACCTGGGACGGGGCGTCCAGCGCGAGATCGTCGCCTTCCTCAAGGCCCGCACGCTCGGCAACTCCGAGAAGGGGCTCGCGCGCATGGCGGACGAGATCCTCACCGCCCCCGACCGCGTCGACGAGCTGGCCAAGCACTGCGCCGACACGGGCCTGCGCGTCCTCGTCATCTACGGCGAGGACGACGACGCCTGGGACCCGCGCGCCCAGGCCGCCATGGCCGAACGCCTCAACGCGCCCAAGGTCGTCATCCCGGGCGCCGCCCACTCCCCCGCGTGGGACGCCCCCGAGACCACGGCCGCCGCCCTCCTCGCCCTCTGGTCCGACAGCGAACGCACCCTCAAGTAGGTACCGGTCGCACGACCGGTTCACGCCCTCTCCGGGTGCCCGCCGGTCCCGAGACCGACGGTGGGTCACCGCAGCGTCCTCAGCCCGCCTTGGCGCCCGGCGGGCCGTGTCCGCCGTTCACGGACCCTGGAAGTAGTGCCCCTTCTCCAGGTCCTCGACAAGGTTCGGGCCGGTCGGGCGCCATCCCAGCAGCTCGCGGGTCAGCGCGCTCGACGCCGGCGCGTCCAGGCCCACGACTCCGGCGAGCCAGCCGAAGTGGCCGGCCGCGTCCCCGGGAGCGATGGACGCCACCGGCAGGTCGAGCCGGCGTCCGATCGCCTCGGCGATGGCCCGGAACGGCACGCCCTCATCGGCGTTCGCGTGCAGCGCCGACCCCGCCGGGGCCTTCTCCAGCGCCAGCCGGAACAGCCGCGCGGCATCCGACACGTGGCCCGCGGGCCAGCGGTTGGCCCCGTCACCGATGTATCCGGCGACGCCCTTGTCACGCGCGATGCCGACCAGGCCGGCCACGAAGCCCTTGTCGCCTTCGCCGTGCACGGTCGGCGGGAGCCGGACGACCGACGAGCGGACACCACGGGACGCGAAGGAGAGCGCGAGCTGTGCGGTGGCCTGCCGAGCCTGCACTTCCTCCCCTTCGGCAGGCTCGCGCCCGTCCCGCTCGGTCGCCACCCGCCCCGGCGCGAGGCCGAGCAGGCCGGACGCGAGCACGAAGGGCCGGTCGGAGCCCGCGAGCGCGTCGCCGAACGCCTCGACGGCGCGCCGGTCCGCGTCGGTGGCGTCCTGGAACCCGCCCGAGAACGCGATGTCGTGCTTGAACGCCAGATGGACGACGCCGTCGGAGGCCGCCGCGGCGCCGGCGAGGACGTCGAGGTCGTCCAGGGTGCCGCGGCGCACCCCGGCGCCGGCCGCGGTGAGGGCGGCGGCCGAGGCGTCGGAGCGGGCGAGCCCGGTGACGCGGTGCCCCGCCGCGAGGAGTTCGGGAACGAGCGCCGAGCCGATCCAGCCGGACGCCCCGGTGACGAAGACGTGCATGGAGACCTCCCGATGAGCCGCCGGGCACGGTCGCGCCCGGCTGATGTCAGTCACTGTCGTCAGCATACCCCCACGATGTCAGTGACTGTCATCGACTAGGATTCCGGCCATGGGGCGATGGGAGCCGAACGCGCGCGGCCGGCTCGAACAGGCGGCACTGGACCTCTACGGCGAGCACGGCTTCGACCGGACCACCGTCGCGGAGATCGCCCGCCGGGCCGGCCTCACCGAGCGCACGTTCTTCCGCCACTTCGCCGACAAGCGCGAGGTCCTGTTCGCGGGCTCGGCACTGCTCGAGGACATGCTGGCGAGCGCCGTCGCCGAGGCGCCCGCGGAGGCGGCGCCGCTCGCCGCGACGGCCGAGGCGCTGGAGGCCGTCGCCGCCGTCTTCGAGGGGCGCCACGACCACGCCCGCCGCCGCCAGGCCGTCATCGACGCGAACGCCGAACTGCGCGAACGCGAGCTGATCAAGCTCGCCGCCCTGGCGGGCACGCTCGCCGGGTCCCTGCGCCGCCGCGGCGTCCCGGACCCGGCCGCGGCCCTCTCCGCCGAGGCCGGCATCGCCGTCTTCAAGGTCGCCTTCGAACGCTGGCTCGCCGACGACCACCACGACCTCCCCCACCACATCCACGAGTCCCTGGACGCGCTGAAGTCCGTGGCCACCGGCAGGTGACCGGCGCCGCGCGACGCCGGGCCACGCGGACGCGCCAGGAGGGCACCCGCTGCTTCGCCGAGCTGCGGTCCGGCGGGCGCGGCGCGGCCCCGCCCGATCTCTCAGTCGAGGCAGAACTCGTTGCCCTCGGGGTCGGCCATCACGATGTGGCCCGCGTCGAGCGGGGGCTTCGGGTCGTGGCGCTGGAGGCGGGCGGCGCCGTGGGAGATGAGGCGGTCGGCCTCGGCCTCCAGGGCCGCCATCCGCTCATCGCCGTCGAGTCCCGGCGCGGCCCGCACGTCGAGGTGCACCCGGTTCTTGACCTGCTTGCCCTCCGGGACGCGCTGGAAGAACACCCGGGGTCCGGAGCCACCGGGGTCGACCACCGCCGATGCGTCGTTGCGGTTCTCCGGCGGGACCCCCATCGCCTCCAGGGCCTCGTCCCATGACGCGAAGCCTCCGGGCGGGTCCTGGAGCCGGTAGCCGAGGGCCTCGGCCCAGAAGGCCGCCATCGCGGCGGGGTCGGCGCAGTCGAAGGTGATCTGGACGTCGCGGGCCATGTCAGCTCGCCTCCCGGTGAGTGTGCGTGTAGAGGTCGCGGAGCAGGCACACCTCGGACAGGTGGTGGACCAGCTCCCGGTTGATGTGCAGGACCAACGCTGCCAGAGGGCGCTCGGCGTACGGCCCCTCGGCCTCCCCGCACGGGCGGGTGAGGCCCGTCTCGCCGAGCGATCCGACCCCGGCCAGCCACGTCGCGTACTCCGCGTCGAGCTGGGCCAGCGCCTCGTCCGCCGTCGCGGCGTACCCGAACGCCTGGTAGTCGGTGGGCGGGCGCCCGAAGTGCGCGGCGCTCCGCACCGCCAGGACGCCGACGATCACGTGCGCGAGCCGCCAGGCGATCGTCGTGAACGGGGCAGGGTCGGGCGGAGGCATCGCGAAGTCGATGGTCATCGCAGAGCCGCCCTGCCCCGGCGGAGCGTCGGCGACACGCGGTCGCACGCTCCAGCAGCCGGGCGCCGGCTCCCAGAAGTACTCGTCGTCCGTGAGCCCGCTGATGCGAGGCCGCAGCTGGTTGTCCCAGTGCCAGGCGATCTGGTCCCGGAGCAGCGGGTTCCAGGTTTCGGTCATGGGGCCACTGTCACCGAGATAGCGGACAGGATCGTTCCGCGTTCCGTGCGACGATGGGCACATGAGCGTCGAGGCGACGACCGAGCGGGTGCTGCGGCTGCTGGGACTGCTGCAGCGGCGGCCGTCCTGGACCGCCGCCGCCCTCGCCGCCGAACTCGGCGTCACCGACCGCTCGGTGCGGCGCGACGTGGAGCGGCTGCGAGCGCTCGGCTACCCGGTGCACGCGACGGCGGGCGTGGGCGGCGGCTACCGGCTGGGCGCGGGCACCCGCCTGCCACCGCTGCTCCTCGACGACGAGGAGGCGATCGCGACGGCGGTGTCCCTGCGGATGGCGTCCGGCGGGACGGTCGTCGGGGCGGGCGAGGCGGCCCTGCGGGCGCTGGCGAAGCTCGACCAGGTGATGCCGCCCCGCCTGCGCGCCGAGGTGCGGGCGGTGCACGGCGCCACCGAGACCCTCGTCGGCCCCGGCGTCCAGATCGACGCGGAGCTGCTGGTGACGCTCGCACGGGCCTGCCGCGACGCGGTCCGGGTGCGGTTCCGCTACCCCGGGCGGGACGGCGAGCGCGAGCGCACGGTCGAGCCGGTGCGGATGGTCGCCACCGGCCGCCGCTGGTACCTGATGGCGTGGGACACCGACCGCGACGCCTGGCGCACGTTCCGGCTGGACCGGATGCGCGAGGCGGCGGCGACGACCTGGCGGTTCCGGCCGAGGGAGCATCCGGACCCGGTCGCCTACGTGCAGCGGGCCGTGACCGAGGCGCCGTACCGGCACCGCGCGCGGATCCGCGTCCACGCCACGGCCGACGAGGTGCGGCAACTGGTCCCGCCCCAGGTGGGCCGCGTCGAGGACGACCGCGACGGCTGGTGCGTGCTCGTCGTCGGCGCAGCGGACCTCGACGCGGTCGCCGTGCACGTGGCCCGGCTGGACTTCGAGACGGAGGTCCTGGAGCCTCCGGAACTGCGAAAGGCCGCCGCCCGCCTCGCCCACCGCCTAGCGGCACTGGCCGGCTAGGCCGTGTTTCGAAGTCCCGGCCCACTTCGCTCGCCTGGCGGCTCGCTACGTGACCGGGCCTGAGCGAACGCGGCATCGCTCCGCGATCTGCCCGGCTCCGCTCGCCTCCGGCTTCGCTCCACCGGCCAGGTCAAGCGTTCGCGCGTGCGGCCGAGGCCACTTCGAGACAGACGCTAGGGCACGGGGCGGAGCTGCACGAGGATCATCCAGTTGCGGTCGTCCCGGATGGGGGCGGCGCGCACGCGGTAGCGGCCCGGGGCCAGGTCGATGCCCAGGTGGTTGCCGGGTTCGGGGGTCGCGCCGGGCCAGGCGGAGTCGAAGAGGACGACGGCGCCGTCCACGTCCCAGTCGAGCTCCTCCTGCCACTCGACGCCGTGGACGGCCTGCCTGGCCGCGTCGACGAGTTCGGACTCGGAGTCGGCCGCCGCCCACCGCACGAAGAGGCGCTCGTCCGGCAGGTAGGTGGTGGTGGCGGGTTCGTCGCCGAGGACGAGGCCGTGCCCTCCCCCGATGCCGACCAGCCCGATGTAGCCGCCGACCGCGCAGGCGCGCCCGTAGTCGCCCCAGTTCTCCTCGGGCCCCTCGTCGTCGGTCGCGCCCTCCCAGCGGGCCAGCAGCGACGCGGGCGCGGCCAGCAGCGGCCCCCCGCCGGACTCGACCCACTCCATGGACACACCCTCTCCTCGGTGAGGCGACACCGTACAACGCGCCTCGGACACCTTCCCCCTGACATGGGGATATGCGACGATTGAAGTGCATTGTGACGGTGTGGCGGGATGAACGGCCGGACGGGGCGCCGCCGCCGAGCACGACCTCACCTCGCGCGCGGGCGCCGGGCCGGCGAGGGGGAGACATGCGCAAGGTGGCCGACTGCAGGGACATGCCGAGCGAGATGAACTGCACGCTCGCCATCAGCGGCGAGGAGGACGAGGTCGTCCGCGCCGCCGCCGAGCACGCCGCATCGGTGCACGGGCACGAGGACACCCCGGAGCTCCGCGATGAGATCCGCACTCACCTCAAGGACGAGCGCGCGACCGTCGGGAGCTGAGCCGGATGGGCTTCGTACAGATCATCGACTACCGCACCGACCGCCAGGACGAACTGGAAGGCCTGTTCGACGAGTGGGCGCAGGCCAGCCAGGGCAAGCGGACGGCGACCCACGAGCTGCACACCAAGGACCGCCAGGACTCGTCCCACTACGTCGACATCGTCGAGTTCCCGTCCTACGAGGAGGCCATGCGCAACAGCGACCTGCCCGAGACCCGGCGCATCGCCGGCCAGATGGAGGCCCTGTGCACCGACGGCCCCCGCTTCCTGAACCTGGAGGTCATGCGAGACGAACCCCTCTAACCAACCAGACCACCGGAGCCGCGGGCGCCGTGGACGCCTCGCCCCCGGAAGGGGGGCGGTGGCGCGGGGACGCTGGGGTAATGACACACTTACTTCAGTTTGTCTCATGGAGGTGTACATGTCGGCGACCGTCCAGGCTCCCGAGAGCGTCACGTGGCGCGTCCACATCGATCGGTCGATGTGGATCGGCGGGGTGCGCAGCCTCATGCTCCAGGCGCTGCACCCCATGGCGATGTGGGGCGTCTGGCAGAACTCCAACTTCCAGGAGGACCCGTTCGGGCGGCTCCAGCGCACCGCCGACTTCGTCGGGGTGGCCACGTACGGGTCGCACGAGGAGATCGACGCGTTGGCGTACCGCGTCCGGGAGATCCACCGGAGCCTGCGCATCCTCAACCACGACACCGGGAAGCGGGAGCGGCTCGACCAGCCCGACCTGCTGCGGTGGGTGCACTGCGCCGAGGTGTACTCCTACCTGGAGGTCGCGCGGAGGGCCGGGCTGCCGCTGACCGGCGCCATGGCGGACAAGTACCTCGACGAGCAGCGGCACACCGCGACCTACGTCGGGCTGCACGCCGACGACGTCCCCGGCAGCGTCGCCGAGATGGAGGCCTACCTCGCCGAGATGCGGCCCCAGCTGCGCGTCACCGAGGAGGCCGCCGCGACGGTGCGGTTCCTCATGTGGCCGACGATGCCGGAGAACCTCAGGTTCCTCGCGCCCGGGAAGCCCGGCTACTTCCCGTTCGGGGCGCTCTGCTACTACTCGCTGCCGGACTGGGCCCGCCAGATGTACGGGGCGCTGCCCGAGGTGCCGCAGCCCGCGGTGACGGCGGCGCTCCGCTCGTTCCGCCTCGCGATGAACACGGTTCCCGAGCGGCTGCACGACTACGCGTTCGCCAAGAACACCCGCGACATGCTGGAACGTGCCCGACAGCGGCTCGCCGCCGACGGCTACGACCTGAGCAAGGGCCTCTACGGTCTCCGCGACCCGCGCCGCTGGCCCGGGCAGCGGGCCCTGGCCACGGCCTAGACGGCGTCGACGGGAAGCGCCGCCCAGGGCTCCTTGCGCGGGGCGGCCTCCCTGCCCTCCGGGCAGTGGCGGGCGAAGTCGCACCACGAGCACAGGTTCCCGGGACGCGGGGGGAACAGCTCGTCGTGCGGGGCGTGGTCGACCTCCCCCTCGCGGGGCCTCGGCACGCCCGCGCGCTTCCCGGCGCCGGCGCGGTAGGCGTCGTCGGCGGCCGCGGCCTCGGCGGCGATCTGCTCCGCGCGCCGGATGTGCCGGGCCAGCGACTCGTCGGTGTGCTCCCACACCGCGACCTCCCCGGACGGCAGATGGTGCAGCTCGACCCGGCGGCACGGGCGCCGCAGGACGCGCGACGCCGCCACCGCGTAGATCGCCAGCGCCAGCGAGCCGCGGGCGTCGTCGGCGGTCAGGACGTGCCGCCCGGTCTTGTAGTCCACGACGACCAGCTCGGAGCCGCGCGCGTCCAGCCGGTCGATGCGCCCGGACACCGCGATGCGGTCGGTGCGGGTCGCCACGGTGCGCTCGACGCCGAGCGGCTCGTCGGACGGGTCCAGCCCGGCGACGTACCGCTCCGTCATCTCCCGGGCCCGCTCGCGCCACTGCGCGGACTGCGCCTCGTCGCGGAACCCGTCGGTCAGCCAGCCGCGGAGCAGCAGCCTCCCCGCCGCCTCGGGGCTGCGCTCGTGGACGGGCAGCCGCCACCAGCCGGCCAGCGCGTTGTGCACGCTCGCACCGACGCTGTTGTGCGCCCACGGCGGCCCCTTGGGCGGCATCGGACGATCGAGATACGTCATCCGGTACCGGCGCGGGCAGTCCAGCCACGTGTTCAACCGCGAAGGCGTGCACGTGTAAAGCCGCTGAGGCATCCCCTCAAAGCCCAGCTGCTCGGCCACAGCTCTGTCCTTTCTGGGGGGACGACCCCCCAGACCCCCCGGAACGGGGACTGACCGCTGCCCTCCGCTTCGCTCCGGGCATCGGTCAGTCGTCAGACTCCCGGGCCATGGAGCCCCAGCTCTCCCAGCGGGCGTCCTCTTCGCCGACCGTGGT
>NZ_JBEZJP010000275.1:0-10884 GCF_040653175.1 Actinomadura sp. NPDC048032 | reverse complement strand
TCGAGTCCATGAGCCTCTGATACGCCGCGATGGCTTCCTGGAGGCCGGGCTCCTCAAGGTTGGGGACGTGCCTGCGCTTAGACATTGAGGCCTCCGAGCGGACCGCTCAGGCGGGTGACACGGCGCGGCGGCCGGGTGATGGCCGCGCACACTTCGCTGAGGAACTCGGGGTTGCGGTGCTCCACAACGAGGGTGGGGTCGCTGTCGCACACGGCGCGGAAGTTGGCGCCGTGCCGGGTGACGGTCCACCCGTCGATGGTCGGGGCGGGGAGGGAGTTAGGGACGGCGTCCTCACAGCGCCTGGCGGGACGTTGGCCGCCGTCCCTCCCCCCGCCTTTCATGACATGCCCCGCGCCTGGTCGGAGGCGACGATGCGGGCCCGGAGTTCCTCGGGCGTGTCGGCATCGACGGCGTCGCGGCCCAGGGTCTCAGACACCACACCGGTACGGGACGCCCACCAGCGGCGCGTATCCCGAGTGAAAATCACCGACCAGTGCTGGAACATCGCACTCAATTCGGCCTTGATCTCCTCGGGCGAACCTTCGAATGGTGGGTCCTGTGACATGCCAAAAGCCTGCAACGGCAGACCCCGCTTGAAGTTTCACACCTCGGTGAAACTGTGAACCTTTCAGGGAACGCCGAGCCAGGACGCGAACCCGCTCAGGGACTTGGGGCGGCGGCGCTCCAGGTCAACGAACATCCGCACCGTCTCCCGCACCTGGGGATGGTTCCGGGTCTGCTGAGGCGCGACCTGCCGCGCCGCGTACAGGGTGTCGAGCGCTCGGGCGCGGTCGCCGTGGTAGAGCCAGCCCCTGGACAGGTCGATGTAGAAGTGCCCGAGCCGGACCGGCGCGACGGTCTGCGGCAGGGTGATGCGGCTGGCGCGCCTGACCGCCTCGGTGCCGTCGTACATCTCCACCGCGACGGCGACCTCATGGATCGCCACGTTCGACGGCCCGAACTCCAGACCGTAGTAGTTGGCGTCGGCGCCGAGGAGCCGCGCGGCTTCCCGGGCCTCGTCGATGTGGGCCCACGCCGCCGCGGCCTGCGGCATCCTCGCCGCGAAGATCGCCGATCGCAGGTGGGTCGCGCCGTACACGCTGAGCGTCGCGGGGTCCATGCGGGCGATGTCCTCGCCGATGTCGTGGCGGACCCGGTCGAGGAGCTGCGCGCCGCGGCGGTAGGACGCGCCGGCCAGGAACAGCGTGGAGCGCTGCCACTGGGTGCGGGCGACGCGCAGCGGGTCACCGGAGCGGCGCGCGGCCCACTCGATGCGCTCCATGGCGAGGCTGCGCAGGTCGAAGTAGCCGAGCGCGTAGGAGATCGCGGTGGCGCCGGTGTACGCCTCCGACAGCAGCGCGAACAGCGGCGCCTGCTGGCCTGCGGGTGCCGCGTGGACGGCGACGGTCAGCTCCTCCAGGAGCCCGGGGAGCATGTCGCCGAGGCGGCCGTAGTGGGCGTCGCGTCCGAGCTTGGACGCCCGCTTGACGTCCGCGGCGAGGTCGGCGACGGGGCGGGGCTGGACGTCCTCGTCGGGCAGGTCCCAGGACAGCAGAGCTCGCCGCAGATCGGGGATCGCGGCGTGCAACCGCTCCTCCTTCGGCTTGTCGCTGTGGTAGGGCTGCCCGGTCAGCTCGCCGGGCTCGACGCGCAGGGTTCGGGCGACGCCGGCGATGAGGGCCTGCGAGGCTGGCTTGTGGCCGCGTTCGACTTGGGCGATGAGGCTCTTGGAGCAGGGGACGCGGTCGGCGAGCTGCTGTTGGGTCAAGCCTCGCAATTTGCGCGCACGGGCTATACGGGGGCCGATGGCTTCTGGGGTACTCTCACGCAAGGCCCTGCACCTCCTGTGACTTCGACACTCCCAGGCTATGGCGCAGGGCCGTTCCCTGTTCAGGGCTAGGGCGACCGGTACCGACTCCTCCCGCATGGGCGTGACGTATCGGCGGTTCTGGGACGGTCCGAAATCGGGGACCGCACTGTGCGGACTGTGCGGACCGCACAGTGGCGGAGACGTCGTAGAGGGGGCTCAAGGCGGAGGCGCGCGCACCTGCGCGCGAGGAACCGCCCTCAGAAGGGGCTGAGAGCCCGCCAGACCGCACAGTCGGGCGTCTCGCGACTCGTGAGTTACCGGAGGGCCGGAACGCCGCCGTAGGGGCTCCTGAGGGCCGCCGGTTGCCGGTTCGGGGCTCATTGCGCGCGCGCGCAAGATCGGGGGGTCCTCGGAGCAGCTGCCGGATCGTTGCCGGTTGCCGGTTGCCGGTCCGGGCGCCTCAAGGGGTACGGGCTAGTCCGTACCCTTGCCCGCGATCATGCACGGGTGGCCCTCGCGTGTACGTGCGTACGTGTCCGGGTGCACTCGCACGTTGGCGACTCGGGCAAGGGCAAGCCTCGCGTGCGCGACGCGCGCGGGCGACGCGCCCCTGCGACGCGATGGGCCGCCGACCGGACGCGCATCGGCGCGTTGCCCTTGCCTCTTTGCTCGACACGAACGGTGACGGAAGACATCCCTGCCGACTGTGCAGTCGCGGGGCCGCGACTGCAGGGTTTGGGTGGCTCCTCGCGCGGGGGTGCGCGTGCGTGCGCGTAGGGCCCCGCCTGGGGGGCTCGCGGCGAGTGCACGATTGCACGATTGCACTGTTGTCTCGCGGCCCCGGATCGAGCACGGACCGTGACGACGATCGGGTGCCTCGCGTGCGCGTGCGCCACGTCTGCGCGTGGCCGGGCCGACAGGCCGGTCGAACGTGCAATGCACTTCGGTGTGTACGTCGCTGGATGTGACGAGGCCCGGCGTCAGATTGCGCCTGATGCCGGGCCTCGAGTTGGGGGGCAGCTTCAGCCCTTCCAGGTCCAGATCTCCCACAGCCTGCGAGGCACGTCCCTCACCCGGACCCGCTCCGGCGCCGGCCGGTCCGGCGCCGGGAAGGTGAGCAGCAACTCCTCCGAGCCGTGGCGCCACACCCGCATCTTGTAGTCCTCCGGACGCGGCGACTCGGCGTCCCAGTCCCGGTGAATCACCTCGTTGAAGAACGCGGCGACGTCGGTCCGGTCGCCCGTGTCCAGGCTGGTCGAGATCCGCTCGCCAACCGGGCCGCCGCCCCTCCGGTAGAGCTGGAAGTCGACCAGTTCACGCTGCACCGTAGGTCACCGCTTCCGCGCGTTGTCGGACTCTTCGACGTAGACACCGACGCGCTGTCCGTTCTTGTCGATCGCGGTCAGCTCACGTCGGATCGCGCTGCCGTGCGGCCCCTTCAGCAGGGCCGGGTGGTAGCACACGATCAGCACCGCGGCGGGCTTGTCGTGCACCGGCAGCTTCGGCAAGAAGCCGTTGACCTCACGGAACATGTCCAGCGACTTCGCGTCTCCCATCACGATGCGGCGGTAGGTGGGAGACGGGTCCCACCCGTCACCGACGCCGTACCAGGTCTCTGGCATTCCTCGCTTGCGGGCTTCCTCGAACATCCCTGTTTCTCCTTGTGTGTGAGCTTGCGATGGGTGTTGCTGCTGGCGTGTTGGCAGGCCTTGAGATCAGCCGATCAGGCCGTCGCCGTCTCCGGGCTGTAGTCGCACTCGGTGCGGATGGCGCCGTTCATCGTGTGGACGATCACCCCGTTGCCCAGCATGTGCAGATCGGGGGCGACCATCCGGACCTTGACGCCGGTCTTGCGGGCCATCTGCAGGATCCGAACCATCGCCCGCGTGCAGTCCGCGGACCGCAGCAGGGCCTCGGCGGAGTCGATGGTGAGCGCGATCAGGTCGTACCCGTGGCGCTGGTCGTCCTTGTTGAACTCGTAGATGTCCAGGCCGGCGAGGCGCTCGGCCCGCAGGTAGGCGTGTCCGAGGACCTCGAACAGCATGGACTTCGCGCCGTCCGGGCCGGCCGCGTACCGGGTGACGTCGTCGATCACTCCGAGGTGCTCGGCGCCGTAGTAGTCGATGACCCACGCCTGGGTGTTCGCGGTCTTGATGTCCTCGTCGATTCGCTGCCGCGCGGCGTAGGACTTGCCGCTGCCGACCGGGCCGGTGATCAGTTCGTGCTTGGGCATGGTGGAACTCCTTCGGTGTTGGTGGGGGTGTTTCTGAGGGTGTTGCTGGGTGTTACTCGGGATCGATAACGGCCTTGATCCGCTTGGCCTTCGGGTAGCCGCAGTTGCAGCGCGCGATGATCTGCCGGACGCTGATCGACTCACCGTTTGCGAGCTCGGTCGCGAACGCTTCTCGGGCGTTCTTCACCGTCTCCGGATCGAGGGTCTCGGCGGCGGAAGCCCCGTCGGCGGCCGGTGCCGCCTCGTGGCCGTTGACCTGCGCGGGAAACGCTTCGGGAACACCGTTGCTGCCGTTGCTGGACACCGTTGCCGCAGCAGGAGCGAGGACACTGTCCGGGTGGGGGAGCGGCCACCGCTCGGGCAGCTTGATCGACTTCCACGGAAACGCGTTCTCGGTGTTGCCAGAAACGTTTCCGTCACCGTTGCTGGTCTGCTCGTGGGTGTTGCTGGCGGGTGCGGGTTCGGCGTTCTCGTACCACGTCGCCAACGGCCCGGAAAGCTCCCCGTCGCCCCACGGGACGACGTCGTCAGCGTCTGCCTCCGGCTCCTCGGCGACGTCCTGGTCGACCTCAGGCGCATCTTCAGCGATGTTCGACGCGACCTCGCCGGGCGCCTCTCGGGTGTCGCGGCGGAGGAGATGCGCCAGCGTCGCGCCCATCCCCAGCACCATCACCGGGAAGCACGCCACGATCGTCACAATCCACCACGGCGCCGTCGCCGGCATCGTCTTCGACACCTGCTCGACGGTCCGGCCCGTCTCCCGCGCGGCCTGCGCGACCGCGCACTGATGCTTGACCTCCAGCAGGTGGTACGCGACCTGACCACCGGCGCCCAGCAGCAGCGCACCGATCGCCGACACGCACGCGAACACGCGGGTCGAAGTCGACAGACGCTTGTGGGACAGCCACGCGCCCAGGGCGTACGCGCCGTACGCCTCCACCCCGATCGGCAGGGTGATCGCTGAGTTCACGGTGAAGTCGTCGGCGATGCCGGGCAGGGGATGGACCTCCCCGAACCCGGTCATCGTGCCGAGCCCGACCCACCCGGACCACACCGCGACCGACGCCGGCAAGGCGAGCAGCAGCAGGAGCCACGGCGTTCCCCGCAGGAACCGCAGGACGCTCCGGATGAGTTCGCTCTTCATCAGAGGGCCCCCACCTGGATGGTCTGGGAGACGCTGGCGAACATGGCCAGGGCCTCACGGCGGACCGCTTCGGTGAACTGGTCGCTGGGCGTGGTCCTGGTCAGCTCGTGAAAGCGGGCCTTCACCTCGGGGCGCGCCGCGTCGAGCACCTCCTGCAGCGTCTCCTGCGTCGACAGGCGCGGGGCGACCGCGGGGTTCGAGGCCCAGTACGCGACCGTGCGGGGCGAGACCCCGACCCGGGCGGCGAACCGCTCGGCGGTCAGCCGCAGCGCGCGCCGAAGCATCGTCGCCTCACGGCCGGTCCACTCCACCAGGTAGGTCGTCATGACGCCGACCCGTGGTAGTCGGGGTGGTGGCCTTCGCGGTGGCCCTCGTCGACCACGTCGGCGTTGTCACCGTCGCGGGCGAGGTCGACGAGCTTGGTCAGCAGGAACGCCAGGCGCTCCGCCTCGGACAGCGTGAGCTTCGTGAGGTCCAGCGAACCCTCGATCGAGCCGAGGGTGATGTGCGGCTCGGCCTCACGCCACCCCTTGCTCAGGTTGACCGTGAACCCCTCGGGCTTGTGCACGCCGTCCCGGACGCTTCCCGGGAGGTACTTGAGCGGGACCTGGTAGAGGTCGCTCCAGCAGTCGCGGTCCTCCACTTCGGAGTCGGGGGCGTGCGTCCCGCGGCACCACTTCCCGCAGTCCTCGGTCGCGTACCAGGGCCGCGCGCTGACGTCGTTGGTGGTCATCACTTCTTCTCCTTCAAGTGCCGCGCGAATGTGGCGGCGGCGTCGAGCGCGTCGGCGAACTGGTCGTGGCCGACCATCCGCAGGGCTAGGGCGACCGTCTCGGCGTCGCTGGGCTTGAGGTGCACGCGCTTGGTCTGGTCAAGGTCGGGCGGGTAGGCGGCGATGAGCACCAGCGGCTCGCGGTCCAGGTTGGCGTGACCGCCACCGGAGAAGCCGACCGTCCACCGCTCGCTCGGGTTGGCCTTCCACTGCGTGACGCAGACCTCGACCAGGTCGTTGGGCTCCCGCAGCGCCGACGCGATGTAGCGGCCGTGGCCGGCGCCGAGCGCGCCCGGCTTCAGCGGCGCGCAGGGGCCGGTGCACCACGTGTAGTGGTCGCACTCGCCCGGGGCGTCGGTGCTGGCGAACTCCCACACCAGGTCGCCCTGCGTCAGGCGGGTGAACCGTTCGATCGGGGCTGCGGTCATGAGTCGACCTCCGTGGTGTCGATGACGACCTGGAACGCGTCGAGGGGAAGGTCGCGCTCCAGCGCGATGTAGTCGCGGGCCATCGCTTCCGCGTCGGTCGCGTTCGGGGCGGACTGGGTCACGCCCACGTCCGGGATGTGGAGCTCCCATCCCCGCTCCCACGGACGCGCGGCCACCTTGAACTTCATGAGGTAGTCGATGGGGCAGCCGCCGATCTGCGTCCGCAGCCAGCCGGTCATCTCTTCCACGGTGGCGGACGGCTCGCCGAGCCCGTAGGACAGGGTGGCGACCGTGCAGAGCACGCGGTTGACGCGGAGCTCGCGGCGCTTCTGGGCGTCCTCGGCAGCGGCTCCGTACGGAAGGTCGAGCGCGTCACGGATCACCGTGAGCAGCTCGCGGACCTCCGGGGACAGGGCGCTCCCACGGGAGTTGTTCATGGTCCGACCTCCCGGACCGCCTCGCGCGCCTCGTGAACCATCCGGGCGAGGAGACGCGACAGGGCGTCGGCCTCCTCCAACGTCAGCTCCGTCACGGTGTCGGGCGTGCTGAGCGCGAGCCGCGGCTCGATCTCCCGCTGCCCCCACTCCAGAGCCGTCGTGACGGTGGGCAACTGCGGTCCGAGGTTCTCGCCGCCGGCCTGCGCCTGCCACAGGCTGACCGGCACGCCGGGCGGCTCGTACTCGCACCCCCGGTTGACCGGCGCGTCGGTGTGCCGGTGGCGGGTCGCGCACCAGGTCGGGCAGTCGCGGCGCTGCCAGATCGCGAGCTTCTCGCCGTTCACGCCACGCCCTCCCGCTTCTGCTCGTCGTCCTCGCTGCGGTCGGCGCGGAGCCGCTCCGCCATCCCGGCGAAGAACTCCTCGACGCCCTCCACGAGGCTGCGGTCGTACTCCGCGCGGGTCATCGGCGGGGGCAGCGTCCCGGGCCGCTCGTACGCGGACGCGGTGATGGAGACCCCGGCGAACTCGCCGCCCTGGTTGATCTCGACGACGTCGAGGGTGACGGAGTCCAGCTTGAGGAGGCCGTGCATCGCGAGGACGGCGATGAGGTCCTCCCGCAGCGCGGCCTGGTCGAACTTCTCGCGCGCCGTGTCCAGGGCGGTGCGGGGCTCGGGCATGATCGCGGTCATCGGGACACCATCTCCTTCACCACGGCGCCCAGCGCCGCCTCGAATTCCTGGTCGCCCTCGATGTGGCGGACGCCCGCGTACTCCCAGGCGACGTCCATGAGGCTGCCGACGTCGTCCTTCAGGGTGGAGTTGATGAGGGTCGCGACCGCGTACAGCTGCGCCGGCGTCAAGCCGATGACGTTGCACTCGGGCGGGCCGTCGGGGTGAACCATCGAGAACAGCGGCTCGGGCGCGTCGTGCGGCTGGGTGATCTCGAAGCGGTAGCCGGTGCTGTCCACACCGATGAGCCGGGTGTGGACGCCGTCCACGTCGGTCTCACACCACCGCGGGTGGTTCCCGATCATCGAGCCACCTCCAGGACCCTGCGGCGCAGGGGGCTCCCGCCCAGCGCCCGGATGTAGTCGGGGCTGGCGTCGGGGTCGCTGACGCCGTTGACCATCTCCCCGGCCAGGCTCACCAGGTTCTCGGCGGTCTCGGTCAGGAACCCCAGGTCCATGAGGGCGAGCAGGTTCTGGCACTGCTCGACGGTCAGGCCGGTGAGGGCGGGCCCGTCGTCGGGGCCCTCGACCGAGATGCGGGGCTCGTGTCCCGGCTCCTGCCGCAGGACCACCATGACGTGGTCGGTGAAGCCGACGGCCCGGATGTGGACGCCGTCCTCGTCGTACTGGCACCAGCGCGGGTGCATCCCGATCATCGCTGCCCCGCCTTCAGGATCTCGGCGGCGCGGATGAGCAGCGGCGCGAGCGTGCAAGCCTCGGAGGCGCTGAGGTGCGCCTCGCCGCACAGGAGCTCGGGGACCTCGTCGCCGTTGTCGAGCAGGTGCAGGATCTGGATCGACGGGGCCGCCTGGCTGTCGTCGCCCAGGTCCTCGGCGGTCATCGAGATCCCGACGACGATGACCGAGGGGCCGCCGTCGTTGACGCGGCCGACCTCGCGGTAGTGGTCACGCTCGCTCGGCTCGTCGGCGATCTGGTACAGCACGGGGTGCTGACCGTCGCACCACGACGGGTGGGCGAGCACCGTGGGAGAATCCCCCATGGGTTCGGATCCCTTTCTGTGGAAGGTTCCGGATCAAGGCCCTGGGACTGCGCTGCAATCGCGGTCCTGGGGCCGCCCCATTTCTGAGGCTTCCTTCTTCTGGATCTTGCGGTGCGCTTGCACCGTCTTTCGTAGCTACAAAGTATGCGCAACTCCGTAGCTACGCAAGAGGTTGTGCCAAGATTCTTCGTAGATACGTAGACGAGGGAGACGCATGACCGAAGAAGACATCCCGCGGAGCACCCCTACACGGCCCATCCGTGTGCCGCTGGTGATGTGGGCGGCGTACGGCCGAGTCTGCAAACGCCTCGGCCTCAGCCGGACGGGCGATCTCCTGGATCACATGCGGACGCGCATCCGCGAACATGGCGACGAGCAAGACCTTGCCGACCTCGCCGATGCCGAGACGGAGTTGGCGACCCGCCGCGCGCGGAAGGGCGGCCGGCCCTCGAAGGCTTAGCGTCGGTTACAGAGGCCCGCCCGGTGATCTAGACCGGGCGGGCTTCTTCGTCCCGTGCTGGCTACTGAGGAAACTCACACTTCTCACACACTCAGACCTGGAACCTGCCAGGCTCACCGCTCCCTCCATGAGTGTGAGAACCGTGAGAAGTGTGAGAACCAGCATCGCTCCCCAACCTCCGCCCTCCACTGACCTGCACACCTTGGGAGCTGAGAGCCGCCCACTCGAAGCCGAGCGTTCTCACACCCCCTAGAAGAGTGTGAGTTTGCGGAGCCGCCGCCAGTGCCACGACAGGGGAGGCCGGGGAGACCGTTGGGAGTCCGGAAGTACCAGAGTGGACCTGATCGGAGCGGCGAGAAAGATCGTGAAGTGCTCTGCGTCGCCGTTCCTACCAGCGGGAATGCAAAAGTGCGGCCCGATGCCATCTCTTCAGGTCCCTGATCTGATCGTCTTGTAAACAGAAGGTTAGGGGTTCAAGTCCCCTCGCCGGCTCCCAGCTCAAAGCCCCCTTCCCAGTGCTGGAAGGGGGCTTCTGCTAACGCTCTTGCTACCAGCGGGGCCTACACCGCGCCCCCGCCCTTATCCGCGAAGACCGTGGCGGCAGGGCGACCCGCTCGCTGACGGCATGTGCGTAGACCCGCTATGAACAGGAACGCCCGCCCGGAGCAGAGCCGTCACGTGAAGGTGGCGGAGGTCGTGGAGTCTTGCGTGGAGGAGAGGGCGACGTCAGTACGGCCATGAGGGACGAAAACCGTCCCCAAGTGCACCGGCTCACCCCACCCTGCGGCGAACACGTGGCCGTCCGCTAGAACTCGCGCGGTCATGAGCTCTAACTGTGGTGGCACTGAGTCTGGTCCGGCCTGACCCGCGGCTCCGATCCGGAGCTGGACCCGCTGTGCCAGCTGTGGGAGACCGAGCTGACCGACGAGAGCGCCGCATGATCGACGAATCCGCCGTGCCCCTGCGGCCATGGGGACGCCGAGCCCGCCGCTTCGGTGCCGGAGACCGCGGGACCATAAGGCCCTGTGGCACCTGGACCGACTCGCCGAAGCGCTCGTCGCCCCAGGGATGGCCCACCAGGCGACGCTTCCACGTCTCCCCGGCAACACTGCGCGTCGGCCCCACCAAGCACGCGCCGGCCACCGACGAGCTCAGCGCCACCCACTTCGGCCGCTGGGTCTACCTCACCCGCAGCACCCCCCAACCCATCCCCTGCGCCGACCTGGACCACACCGTCACCCAGGTCGAACGCGGCCTCTGGGGCCGACTCCACCAGCCGAGCCCCGGAAGGGCCGACGCCATGAGCGGGAACCCTGAGACCAAGCGGGCCGCCCAAGCCCCCACCAAGATGTTCCCCGCATCCAAGACTGGTAGGGCGAACCGACAGGTGAGTGGTGGGCCATGATCCACACACCGACCGGCGACCGCCTACTCTCGGCCCCGACCTCCACCACCCACGCGACCAGATCACCCACACCAAGGCGTGGACACGGCATCAGAGGTGAGCACCCCGGACACTCCCCACATCACCGAGCCGAGGTCCGCAACATCGGCCGACGCAACCTTGCAGAAGTCCACCGGGGCCTCACCACCAGAAGCTCTACGTCCGCCACACCAACTTGTCTCAGATCCGCACCTGGCAGCTGAGCTGCCGCCGCAAGGCCCCTGACCAGGCAACTCAGGCGCCGCCGCATGTCCAGAAGCCAAGATCAGCAGAGAGTGCCGCCCGCCGGATGAGAACTTTCTCTACGTCTTCAAGGGCGCCGCGCCGCGCCGCCAGCGGCCGCCCGCCCCGGCGCGCCGGGCATGCGGCCTGTCCCGTCCGGTCCCGCCGCGCCGCGTCGCACGGCCACCACCTACCAACCAGCACC
>NZ_JBEZJP010000274.1:0-11049 GCF_040653175.1 Actinomadura sp. NPDC048032 | reverse complement strand
GCCCGCCTGAGCGCGGCGGGCGGCGAGAGAGGCAACTTCTGGAGCACGCGCCCCGATGTGTCATTCCGGCCGAACGTCGATGTCAGCGGCTATGACGAACCCCGCCCCGCTCTCGTCCAGGGCGTCCGTCTCGCGCCCGGCCTCACCGTGCTTCTGGAGGTCCCTGACCTGAACGGCGACGACGTCGCCGCCATCGAGGCGGCCGCGCGTCCACTCCTCGACGAACTACGCCGCCGCGGCCTGCTCGCCCCGGCACGGCCCCCCGCCGAAAGCCCCGACTTCCAGCCCGCCGACCCACCCCGGAGGATCCAGTGACCGTGCGTATCCTGCCGCTACCCGAGCCCGCGCCGCCGGTTCCCGACCACGGGCTCGGCGCGCTCAGCACCGGCAGGGGAAACCTGCCGCTCGACTCCGTGGACGTGCACGCGTCCATCACCGGCCTCGCCGCGGGCATCGAGGTCGTCCAAGGCTTCCGCAACCCCTTCGACGAGCCGCTGGAGGCCACCTACATCTTCCCTCTGCCCGACCGCGCCGCCGTCACCGCGATGCGCATGGAGGCCGCGGACAGGGTCATCGAAGGGAAGCTGAAAGAGCGCGGCCAGGCGCGGCAGGACTACGACACCGCCATCGCCGCGGGCCAACGCGCGGCCATAGCGGAAGAAGACCGCCCGGACGTGTTCACCATGCGGGTGGGCAACATCCTGCCGGGTGAGCGAGTCACGATCAGGCTCTCCCTCGACCAGCCGCTGCCGCACGAGTCGGCGTCCAGCGCGACGTTCCGCTTCCCCCTCGTCGTCGCGCCCCGCTACATCCCCGGCGCTCCGCTCGACGGCGAGCGCGCAGGCTCCGGCACCGCCGACGACACCGACGCCGTGCCGGACGCGTCCCGGATCAGTCCGCCCGTCCTGCTGCCCCACTTCCCCAACCCGGTTCGCCTGGCCGTCACCGTCGACATCGATCCGGCGGGACTTCCCCTCACCGAGATCCGGTCGGCGTTGCACGTGGTCGCCGAGGCAGGCGACGGCGAACGGACGACCGTACGCCTGCTACCGGGCGAGCGACTCGACCGCGATTTCATCCTCCGCCTCGACTTCGCCCCCCACGAAAGCGCGGCCCTCTCCCTCGTCCCCGACGAGTCCGGAGAGGAGGGAACGTTCAGCCTCACGGTCCTGCCTTCCGGGGAGGTGAGGCCCCGTCCACGCGACGTGGTGCTCGTCCTCGACCGTTCTGGAAGCATGCACGGCTGGAAGATGGTCGCCGCCCGCCGCGCCGCCGCCCGCATCGTCGACACCCTCCGCGCCGAAGACAGGTTCGCCGTCCTGTCCTTCGACAGCGTCATCGAGCGCCCGCGCGACCTCGGCTCCAGACTGGTCGACGGCACCGACCGCAACCGGTTCCGCGCCGTCGAGCATCTCGCGGCGCTGGGCGCGCGGGGCGGCACGGAGATGCTCACCCCGCTCGACGAGGGCTGCCGCCTGCTCACCGACCCCGCCCGCGACCGGGTCCTCGTCCTCATCACCGACGGCCAGGTCGGCAACGAGGACCAGCTCCTCGCCCACCTCGAACCGCGCCTGCACGGCATCCGCGTGCACACGGTCGGCATCGACCAGGCCGTCAACGCCGGCTTCCTGAACCGCCTCGCCTCGATCGGCCAGGGCCGCTGCGAACTGGTGGAGTCCGAAGACCGCCTCGACGAAGCGATGGAGCACATCCACCACCGGATCGCCGCCCCCGTGGCCACCGGCCTCTCCCTGCACGCCGACGGGCTGGAGATCGTCCCGGGCAGCGTGGCGCCCACCCGGTTGGGCGCCCTGTTCCCCGGCGTGCCGCTCCAGATCGCGGGCCGGTTCCGGGGCACGGCCTCCGGCGTCCTCTCCGTGCGGGGGACGGCGTCCGACGGCACGGCCTGGGAGCAGCACGCCACCGGGGTCGTCGCCGAGAACTCGGCCGCCCGATCGATCTGGGCCCGCGCGCACCTGCGCGACCTAGAGGACCGCTACACGGTCGGCGGCGCCGGCGACCTGGAACAGCGCATCATCTCGACCTCCCTCCGGTTCGGCGTCCTGTGCCGCTTCACCGCGTTCGTCGCCGTGGACAGCCGAGTCGCGACCGAAGGCGACGCGCCGCACCAGGTCGTCCAGCCAGTGGAGATGCCCAGCGGCTGGGCGGGAGCCGCACCGATGGCCGCCCCGCGAATGGCCCCGGCTGCCTTCTCCGTGGGAATGGAAGGCGCCGCCCCGCCGGCAGGCGGAGCTCCCCCTCCCCCCGCCATGCCTTCGGCGCCCATGCCGGCCGCCCCCACGGGCCCGCCCCCGATGCCGCAAGGCGCCCCGGCCGGCTACGGCGCGCCGCCCCCGCCCCCAGCCCGCTCCTTCGGCCGTCCCGCCGGCCGTGCCCGACGAGCGGCAGGCCCTGCGCCCTCACCTCTCGCCGGATTCCGGCAGGAACTGGCCAACGTCCTGGGTCGCCTCCGCCAGGTCCCCGACACTCGGGAAGAGCGCGTCCAGCACCTGCTGAGCGAGCTTCTCCCCATCCTGGAGTCGATCGTCCAGCGAATGCAGACCCTTTCCCTGGACACCAAGCCCCTCGCCGACCTTCGCGATGACCTCCACCGCCTCCGGCCCACCGCCGACCAGCCCACCGTCAACGACCAGTGGACCCAGGCCCTCCGGGTCCTAGCCGACTTCACCGGCGAATCCCCGCCCCGCCGCCCCTTCTGGAAACGTCCCGGCTAACCCCAGGCGGGGGCGCCTCCAACAGGAGACGCCCCCGCCACACCGCATGCCGCCAACAACGCGCCACTCCACAACAGCACCCACCCACGCCACCGCACCCCATCCAGCCGCAGCGTTTCGCACAGGTTCCCCACACCTAACGGCACATCAAGCACCCAGGAACGTCACAGATTCAGCGACAGCGCTAATCCCCAGGAGCACAGTCGCCCCCAGGCACGCCAACGCCCCCGAGTCCGCAAACGCCCGGGGTCTACAGACGCCGTCAGGTACACACACGCCGCTAAACGCGCACTTTCCCCTACGTGCGCAGCTCCCGCCGGGCGCTCGACCGCCGGTCACGCACAGACGCCCCCGGTGCGCGAGCGCTGCCGGGGGCGGGGAGGCTTGAGGGGCCGTCGGGGAAAGGTGTGGGCCGGGATGCGCGGTGGGTTGCGCGGCCCGGCCCACATTGGCGGAGGGCGGTCAGGTGTGCTTCGGGCGGTAGCGGCGGAGGAGCGGGATCAGGTTCAGGGCCAGACCGATCACGGCGACGGCGCTGACCAGGTTGACTCCGGGGTGGAACTCGCCGAATCCGTCGCCGCCGGCGGCGGTCCCGCCCGCGACCAGGGCGGTGACCAGGGCCAGGACCAGGGCGGCGCCGACCTGGCCCGAGGTCTGGACGAGGCCCGAGGCCAGCCCCTGCTCGGAGTCGTCGATCCCGTCCGTGGCCTGCGCCATGATCGAGCTGAAGCCGAACGCGAACCCGCCGCCCAGCAGCAGCATCGTGGGCAGGATCGTGAACGCGTAGTGCGGAGCGTTGCCGGCGGTGGCCAGGAACCAGGCGTAGCCGAGGCTCAGGGAGGTCATCGAGCTGATGATCAGGCGCGGCGTCCCGTAGCGGTCGATCAGGCGCCCGACGAACGGCGAGCCGAACGCCACGAGGAGCCCGGCCGGCAGCAGGGCCAGGGCCATCTTCAGCGGCGACCAGCGCAGCACGTCCTGCAGGTAGAGCGTCATCATGAACTGGAAGCTCAGGTACGAGCCGAACAGCGCGACGATGCTCAGGTTGGCCCGGACGATCGAGCCGATCCGCAGGATGCCGAGCCGGATCAGAGGGTGGCGCACCTTGTTCTCGGTGACGAAGAACGCGATCAGCAGGGCCGCCGCGACGGCGACGGAACCCAGGGTGACCGGGTCGAGCCAGCCGCGCTCGGGCGCCGAGACCACGGTGTAGACCGCGAGCAGCATGCCCCCGGTGAGCGTCAGGGCACCGAGGATGTCGTGCCCTCCTTCGGCCGCCGACCGGTCCCGCGGGATCAGCGCGATGCCGGCGACAAGGGCGAGGACGGCGAGCGGAACGGGCGTCAGGAACGTCCAGCGCCACCCGAAGCTGGTCAGCAACCCGCCGAGGATCAACCCGGACGAGTAGCCGCTCGCCCCGAAAACGGAGAACACCGACAGCGCGCGGTTGCGCGCCGGGCCCTCGTGGAAGGTGGTGGTCAGGATGGACAGGGCGGTCGGCGCGGTGAACGCGGCGGCCAGCCCCTTCACGAACCGCGTGGCGATCAGCAGCGTGCCGTCGTTGACGAGACCGCCCACCAGCGACGCCACGGCGAACACGGCGAGAGCGGCGAGGAACACGCGGCGGCGGCCGAGAAGGTCGGCGGTGCGCCCGCCGAGCAGGAGCAGCCCGCCGTAACCGAGAACGTAGCCGTTGACGATCCACTGCAGTGACGTGGTCGAAAGGCCCAGTTCAGCGCCGATCGACGGCAGCGCGACGCCCACCATCGAGACGTCGAGTCCGTCGAGGAACAACACGGCGCACAGGACGGCGAGGACTCCCCACAGCCGGGGAGTCCAGGTCTGTTCGGCCGGCGCGCCCACGGCGCCCGGCGCCCGGACAGCGGAGTCGGGTGAGGTCTCGGTGATAGTCACGTCGAGGGACAGTACATGCACATGCATCAAATGTCCACGCACAAAGTTCCGGCGAATTTAATGCCTGTGCATCTGATGCGCCTGCATGGTAAGATGCGCGGCATGGAGGCGGAGTCTGTCCTGGTCGACCGCTGGCGCAAGCTGGCGACCTGCTACAACACGGTCGCATGCGCTCTGGACCGCGCCCTGCAGGACGTCCACGGCCTGAGCATGAGCGAGTACGAGACGCTCGACCGCCTCGTGGATCAGAACTGTGAGAAGCGTCGCATGCAGGACATCGCCGCGGCCATGTACCTCAGCCAGAGCGCCCTGTCCCGGACGGTCGCCCGTCTGGAGAAGCACGGCTACGTCCAGCGCGGGCTCTGCGAGGCCGACCGCCGCGGCGTCTTCGTGGAGATCACCGACGCCGGCCGCCGCTGCCACGCCGACGCCCGCGACACCCACCTGAAGATCCTCGCCGAGCACCTGACCGACTGACCCGGGACGTTCAACCGCGGCCGATATGACGGGCTCGAATGCTTCGGAGACCTCTGGCGATCGTGGACCCTGTCAGGCGCACACCCTCCGCTGTCGACGGTCTGCGCTGATCGGCAGCTACTCGCCGGTCGTCCCGTCCAACAGCTCGCGGGCGACGTCGAGGTGGCCGACATGGCGCGCGTACTCCTGGAGCAGGTGGAAGAGGATCCTGCCGAGGGAGGGAGCTTGTTCGGACGTCCGGAAACGACCACCCAGACGAGCTCGGTCGTTCAGAGCGGCACCGTCCACCAGAGCGCGCGTATGCGAGACCTCCAGCCGATAAGCGTCCATGACCTGTGCGATGGCCCGGTCAGCAGGGACGGTCCATTCAGCCTCGTCGCCACCGGGCGGGTAGGCGAGAACGTCTTCGGCGGCGAATCCCCAACGCATCCACCGGCGTTCGACCCAGCCCAGATGTTGCACCAGGCCGAGCGGTGACCACCCCAACGGCTCGACCGGCTCACGCAGCTGCTCGTCCGAGAGCCCGGAAAGCTTGCGCATCAGCGCATCGCGATACCACTCCAGGTATCCGAGCAAGAGCTCGCGGGCGTCTGTCACCTCGACCCCTGGACCATCGAGAGGCGCGGGCACCTGGCCTGGAGGGTTCTGCATCCGCCGAAGGATAGTGCGGCCCCGCTAGCGCCAGCCCTCCACACTGGGACGTCTGCAATCACGACCAGCTCGTACCCGAGCACGGACTGGAGGGCGAGGGAAGGGCCGAGGTCGGGGGTCGCGCAGGCCGAGGTGCGACATGCGCACGCGCGGCCGATTCTTGCGCCCCCTGCACGCCATCGTGGCCGAGTTCCGGCCCTGACTCATCGCAACGGACAACTCTCGCCCCTTCTCACAGAGGGGTGAACCTGATCCTCCAGTCGCCTTCGGCTCGCACATGCAGGTAGGTCGGGCCTGACAGGTGGGCTTCGGCGTAGGTGGCACCCTTGCCGGACAGAACCCGCTGGCCCTGCTCGAAGTCCGTCGTGAGTTCCGTGAGAGAGAAGTCGCCGTGCTCGGCGTGCGTCATCTGGACGATCGCGGGGCCTCCCATGTAGCGGAAGACGAAGGAGCCGCGCGAGGAGATGTGGTCGCGGGCCGCCGGGACGGTGTCGAAGCGCTGCAGCCACGCGGACCACCGCCCCATTGTCTCGATCCGCAGGTGGACGTGCTTGTCCTCACGTACGGGGAGCGGCGCCACAACACGGCTTCGGTGCCCTCGAACTCGAAGCAGAACCCGTACGTCTCCCGCTTCGACGAGCTTGACCACGCTCTTCCGCTCGCCACCGTGGAGGCGGACGACCAGCACCTGCGGGACGCGTGGTTCACGATAAGGAAACTTGTGCTCCCTGGCTCCCCTTCCCTGAACTCGCTGGCTCTTGCGTACGCCCGGCGGGCACGTCTTATAGGGCGCGGGTTCTCCAGGAGCGCGCGGCGCAGGGGCTGGGGCCCGAGACCCGCGCGGTCGAGAACTGGGCGCGGGTGCGCGCGGCTCGGGCGGCGGTGGCGGGCGTCGGCCGGTCGCGATGGGCGGCATGCCCTCGCTGATCCTCACCCCGTCCGCGGCGCACACGTCGATGATCCGGGTGACGCCCCCCTCGGGGGTCCAGGAGAGACGGTCGACGGACGTGCCGTGGCGCGGGTCGAAGAAGCACAGGGGACGGCGGGGCGGCGCAGGGTGGCCCGCGAGGCGGGCGTCGACGCAGGCGAGCGCGTGGCGGCCCTCGTCCAGCGCGATCAGCACATCCGCGGCGTCCGCGCGGTCGCGGTCTCCGACGAAGGCCCTCTTGGCCTGCTCATAGGCATCGAGCGCCCGCGAGTAGTCCGTCAGGAGCTCGGCGTCCGCGGCGTGCTGCTCGGGTACGAAGGGGTGCCGCGCCAGCGCCTCGCCGAGGGCCGTGATTTCGGTGTCGATGAGGGCGAGTTCGTCCGTACGTCGCCGGCGGAACAGCCTGAACATGAGCGAGACCTCTTCATCCCCCGAATCCCGAGAGATCGTATCGAACCGGCGCTTACAACGGCTCCCAGAAGGGACGCGTCTGCCCGACACCGCACCCCACACTCAAGTCCTCGAACTTCGCCATGTCCTGCGGCGACTCTGCTCACGACGGTCGCGTCAGGTTCGCGTGGCGGCCATGCTCGCGCTCATGGTTCGCGCCGCTTCCACGCGACGACCCTTCTTCTGGCGGTGTGCCCGTCTACATCGTCGCCGCTCGGCTCGGGCACGCTGACCCGGCCATCACGCTTCGGGTCTATGCCCACGTCGTTCGCTCGGCCGAGGTGGCTGCGGCGGACGTGTTCGCGCGGGTCATGAACGGAGCGGCCTAGACGCGACTGTTAGCAAGCCTGTTAGCAGAGAGGCCCCTTCCGGGATCGGAAGGGGCCTCTGACGTGGAGCCGCCTATCGGAATCGAACCGATGACCTATTCATTACGAGTGAATCGCTCTGCCGACTGAGCTAAGGCGGCGTGCCATGCGGGGCATGGCGGAAGCAGTCTACCGGGTGTTGGGGGGTGGGTGTGCACTGGTTATTCAGCGGCAGGTGGTCCCGTTCTTGGGCGGGTCGGCGCTGATCAGGTAGTCGTCGGTGGCCTTGGTGATGCAGGAGTTGCCTTGGAGGTAGGCGGTGTGGCCGTCGCCGTCGAAGGTGAGGAGGACGCCGCTGGAGAGCTGGCCGGCCAGGCTCTGGGCCCACTTGTAGGGCGTCGCGGGGTCGCGGATGGTTCCGATGACGACGATGGGGGCGGCGCCCTTGGCGGTGATGGGTTGGGGTGCTTGTTCGGTCTGGGCGGGCCAGTAGACGCACGGGAGGCCGCCCCAGACGACGAACGGTCCGAAGCGGGGAGCGACCTTCTTGGCTTGGGCGGCTGCCTTGCCGTAGGCGGCGAGGTCCGGCGGGTTGGGCTTGTCGACGCAGTTGACGGCCATGTTGGCGTCGGTCTGGTTGCTGTAGGTGCCGTTGGCCTTGCGTTCGACCATCTCGTCCGCGAGAGCTAGGAGAAGAGTGCCGTCGCCCTTCTGCGTCGCCTGGGTGAGCGCCTGGCGCAGAACGGGCCAGTACTCCTTGACGTAGAGGGCCCGGGCGATGCCCATCACGGCCAGGGACTCGGTGACCTTGCGGGAGTCGCGCGTGTTGCTGAGGGGCTTCTTGTCCGTGGACGCGAGGAAGGAGGACACCTGGCCGATGACCGCGTCCGGGGTGTTGCCGAAGGCGCAGCCGCCCGACTTCACGCAGTCGTCGGCGAAGGCACGGAGGGCGGTCTCGAAGCCCTTGGCCTGCTCGATCAGGAGGTCGGTGGACGACAGCTTCGGATCGACGGCGCCGTCCAGGACGAGGGCGCGGACGTTTTTGGGGAACTGCTCGGCGTAGAAGGCGCCCAGGTACGTGCCGTAGGAGGCGCCGTAGTAGGTGAGTTTCTGATCGCCCAAGGCCGCGCGCAGGACATCCATGTCGCGGGCGGCGTTGACCGTGCCGACGTAGGGAAGCTCCGAGTCGGCCTTGGCCTTGCAACGCTGCGCGAAGGCCTTGCTTGCGCTGCCCAGCTGGTTGGTCTCGTTCGGGTCGTCTGGGGACGCGTCGGTGGCGAAGAACTCGTCCAGCTGGGGTCCGGTGTTACAGCGGACGGGCGCGCTGGACGCCACCCCGCGCGGGTCGAAGCCGACGATGTCGAATCGCCGGCGCAGGTCGTTCCCGAAGGTGCGGGCGGCCTGGCGAACGAAGTCGACCCCGGAACCGCCGGGTCCCCCAGGGTTGGTGAGCAGTGAACCGATCCGCTCGGACTTGTCTTCGGCCGGGAGCCGGATGAGTGAGATGCCGACCTTCTCGCCGGACGGCTTGGTGTAGTCCAAGGGGACCTGTACGGTCGCGCACTCGAACCCGTTGCGACAGCCCTTCCAGGACGGTTTCTGGCCATAGAACTGTCCCAGGCCCGTGGGGACGCTTGCGGCCTGGCTCGTGTTCCTGTCCCCGCTGTCGCAGCCGGTGGCCGCCGCCAGAACCAGCACAGCGGTCACGCTGATGAGTTTCGCTGCCCGCACCCGGTCCCCGTCTCGTCGTAGCTGCACGTACGCCGCCGCCTACGCTACGTCGGCATGGTGGTCGAGGGCTACTTCCCTCGGTATTCGTGTTCGATGCCGTCGAGCACCCACTTGAGGCCCAGCTCGAAGCTGTCGCTGCGGTAGAAGCCCGTCTCCAAGAAGGGCTTGAGGTGCGGGAGTTCGCCTTGTTCCACCAGCAGCCGTACGTACGACTGCTCCAAGGGGGTCGTTTGGACGCGCTGGGGGGCAGTATCGGCGGCCTGCTGCTCCATCGTGATGAAGCCCAGCATGTAGTGGTCGATCGTCTTGACGATGGCCAGCATGCCTTCCGGGTCGTCGGTGAGGCGGGCGGCGGCGGCCAGGGTCTGCTCGATGTGGCGCAGTCCGTTGGGCCCGATGCGCGGGGAACGTCCCGCGAGTTGCAGCATCCACGGGTGCCGCAGCCCGGCCTCGCGCTCCCTTCGGGCGATCTCGATCAGCGCCTCGCGCCAGCCGTCCGGCAGCTCCCCCTGGACCAGCACCTCTTCGGCGACCACGTCGTACATCAGGTCGAGGAGGTCCTCTTTCGCGTCGATGTGCGTGTACAGGCTCATCGCCCGGACGCCCAGCTCGCTCGCGATGCGGCGGATGGACACCGCCTCCAGGCCCTCCGCGTCCGCCAGCCTGATCGCCGCTTCGACGATCGCCTCGCGGGTCAGCTTCGGCCTGCGCCCGCCGCGCGGACGCGTCCACACATCGCCTGACCTCGGTGTTGCCGACACACCAGAGATCGTACGCGAGACGCCGTATCGATACGGTGTACGGATTTGGCGCTACGCTGTATGGTGTTGCCGATACGGCGTACGGAAACCCGAGGGGGAACGGGGATGACCACGGCAGGCACCGCACCGTCCGTCCGGAAGGCACCCATCGATCCGCACCTGCGCAACATCGCGGTCGTCGTGGTGCTCGGCGCGATCATGACGGTCCTCGACAGCACGATCGTCAACGTCGCGATCACCGCCCTCGGCCGGGACTTCGGCACCTCCCTCGCGACCGTCCAGTGGGTCGTGACCGGCTACACCCTCGCCCTCTCGATGGCGATCCCGCTGACCGCGTGGTCGGTGCGGCGGTTCGGGGCCCGGACGATGTGGCTCGTCTCGCTCGGCCTGTTCATCGGCGGGTCGCTGCTGTGCGGGCTCGCCTGGTCGTTGCCCTCATTGATCGTGTTCCGCGTCCTGCAAGGGTTCGGCGGCGGCATGCTGATGCCCGTCGGGCAGACGATGCTCGTCCGGGAGGCCGGGCCCGACCGGATGGGCCGCGTGATGAGCATCGTCTCCGTGCCCGCGATGCTGGCCCCGATCCTGGGCCCGCTACTCGGCGGCGTGATCGTCGACAACCTGAGCTGGCGGTGGATGTTCTTCGTGAACGTCCCGTTCTGCGCGCTGGCGCTGGTGGCGGCCCTGAGGATGCTGCCGCGCGACGGTGAACGCAGCACGGACGCCCGGCTGGACGTCATCGGCATGCTGCTTCTGTCTCCCGGCCTGGCGGCCCTGGTGTACGCGCTGTCTGAGGCGGGAAACGGGGCACATCTGACCAGCGGACGCTTCCTCATCACGGCGATCGCCGGCGGCGTCCTCGTCGCGGCGTTCGCGGCCCACGCGTTCCGCAGGGGCGACGGCGCCCTCATCGACCTGCGCCGTCTCGGCACCCGGGCCTTCACGGCCGCGACCGGCGGGCTCTTCCTCTACAGCGCCGCGATGTTCGGCCTGATGATCCTCGTTCCGCTGTTCGCGGGGATCGTCCGCGGGGAGTCGGCTCTGGACGCGGGCTGGTTGCTGGCCCCGATGGGGGTCGGCGCGACCGCCATCGTGTC
>NZ_JBEZJP010000273.1:0-11052 GCF_040653175.1 Actinomadura sp. NPDC048032 | reverse complement strand
CCGCGGCCGACGCTCGGGCCGGGGTGGAAGTGGGTGCCGCGCTGGCGGACGATGACCGCCCGCAGGCCGGGGGACGACTCCTGAAGGTCAGCCCTTGACCGCCAGGACGAGCTTGCCGGTCGTGGCGCCCGACTCGATGCGCTCGTGCGCTTCGGCGGCCTGCTCCAGGGGCAGTGCCTCGACCTGGACCCGCAGGTCGCCGGACGCGGCGGCGGCGACCGCGCGGCGCAGGGCGCGTCCGGCGTCGGCCGGCGCGACGCCCGCGAACGCCGCGAGGTTGAACCCGGACACCGTCTTGTTGGCGAACCACAGCTCGTTCGCCGACATGCCCACGTCGTCGGCGCCGGACGCGTTGCCCATCACAACCATCCGGCCCATCGGGGCGAGGGCGTCCAGGCTCGCGCGGCGGGCGGGGCCGCCCACCATGTCCACGACGATGTCGAACCCGCGCCCGCCGGTGAGGCCCGCGACCTCGCCCGGCAGCGCGTCGCGCAGGACGACGTCGTCGTAGCCGAATCCGCGCGCGGTCTCGATCTTGGCGGGGCCGCCGACCGTGCCGGCCACCCGGCCCGCGCCGAGCAGCCGGGCGGCCTGGCCGAGCTGGCTGCCGACGCCCCCGGCGGCCGCGTGCACCAGCACCGTCTCGCCCGGCTCGATGCGCGCGACCCGGTCCAGGACGAGGAAAGCGGTGGCCCCGTTGGACGGGACGGCCGCCGCGACGTCCAGCCCGAGGTCGAGGCCGTCGAGCGGCGCGACGAGGTCGGCGGAGGTGACCGCGACCTCGGCGTAGCCGCCGCTGTCCACGATCGTCAGCGCGGCGACGGGCTGGCCCCTGCGCAGCCCCTCCACGTCCGGCCCGACCGCCCGGACGTGCCCGGACACCTCGATGCCGGGGACGAACGGCAGCGGCACGTCCACGACGCCCCGGCGGTAGAGGACTTCGGCGAAGTTCGCGCCCGCGTACGCCACGTCGATGGACACCTGCCCCGGCCCGGGCTCGGGGACGGGCACCTCGGCCTGGCGCAGCACGTCCGCGCCGCCGAACTCGGGAATCGTGACGGCCCGCATCAGTAACGCCCCCCGACGGCCGCGGGGACCCCGTCCAGCTCCGCGAGGTCGGCCTCGGTGAGGTCCAGGCCGGCGGCGGCGGCGTTGTCGCGCAGGTACTTCGGCTTCTTGGTGCCGGGGATCGGGATGACGTGCTCGCCCTGCGCCAGCGTCCAGGCGATGGCGACCTGGGCCGGCGTGGCGCCGTGCCGCGCGGCGACCGCCTTGACCACCTCGACGATGCGCAGGTTGGCCTTCAGCGCCTCCTCCTGGAAGCGCGGGTTGCCGCCGCGGAAGTCGGTGTCCTCGAAGTCGGCCGCGGTGACCGTCCCGGTGAGGAAGCCGCGGCCGAGCGGCGAGAACGGCACGAAGACCGCGCCGTTGGCGGCGCACCAGCCGACCACGTCGCCCGGCCCGTCCCCCGTCCCGGAGGCGTCGCCCGGCAGGGTGCCGGCCATCCCCCCGGGCGCCCCCATGGCGTCGCGGGTCCACAGCGACAGCTCCGACTGGACGGCGGCGACCGGGTGGATCGCGTGCGCCTCGGCGGCCTGCGCGACGCTGACCTCCGACAGGCCCAGCCTGCGGACCTTGCCCTCGGCGACCAGTTCGGCCATCGCGCCCCACGTGTCGGCGAGGGGCACCCGCGGGTCGACCCGGTGCAGGTAGTAAAGGTCGATCACGTCCGTCCCGAGGCGGCGCAGGCTGTCCTCGGCGGAGGCCTTCACATGCTCCGGCGTTCCGTTCCGGACGAGTTCCCGGGTGGCCAGCGACTCCACGACCAGGCCCGTCTTGGTGGCGACGACCGCCTCGTCCCGGCGCCCCGCCAGCGCCCGCCCGACGAGGGCCTCGTTGTGGCCGTCGCCGTAGGGCTGCGCGGTGTCCAGGAACGTCACGCCGAGGTCGAGCGCCTCCCGGATCAGCGCCACCGAGGCGTCGTCGTCGCGCTCGGACTCGCTGTAGGCCCAGCTCATGCCCATGCACCCGAGGCCGACCGCGCCCACCGGGGTGCCCGCGAAGTCCCGCGTCCTCATGATGTCTCCTTCGTTCCTCATGAGGACGATCGTGCTGGACAGACCGGAAGGCAAACAGACTCCGCTCATCCTGGGTGTGGGACCACCACCCTGGGCGGGCCGGGTCAGCCCGCGGCGGCGAGCTCGCGGCGCGCCATCAGCCGTTCGAGGCGCTCCTGCGTGCCGGTGCCGGGGCGCGGGTTGTGCAGCACCAGGTGGTGGCCCGGACGGTCGGCGAGCGGCAGCAGCGTGCCCTCGAAGACCAGCTCCCCCGCGTCCGGGTGCCTGATGCCCTTGACCGCCTGGGCGCCCGCGCTCACCTCGTGGCGGGGCCACAGCTCGGCGAACTCGGGACTGACCGCCAGCAGATCCTCGACGATCCGCTCGAACTCGGGGTCGTCGGGGTAGCGGGCGGCGTCGGCGCGGAACCGCGCCACGACGTCGGGCGCGGCGGCGGCCCAGTGGGTGTGCATCGACCGGTACCGGACGTTGGTGAAGTAGGTGACCAGGCAGTTGTGGTCGGTGTCGCCGTACCCGAACACCTCGCGGGCCGCGTCGTTGATCGCGACGAAGTTCCAGTGGCGGTCGCGGACGTAGGCGGGGCGCGGGGACCAGGCGTCCAGCACCCGCCGCAGCTCGGGCGTGATCGGCACGGCGGGGCCGGCCTCCGCCCGGGGCGGGTTCAGCCCCGCGAGCAGGTACAGGTGCTCGCGCTCGGCGCCGTCCAGCCGCAGGGCCCGCGCGATCGCGTCGAGGACGTCCCCGGACACCTTGATGTCGCGGCCCTGCTCCAGCCACGTGTACCAGGACACCCCGACCCCCGCGAGGACGGCGACCTCCTCGCGGCGCAGGCCCGGCGTCCTGCGCCGTCCCCCGTCAGGCATGCCGACGTCGGCGGGGGCGAGGCGGGCGCGGCGGGTGCGCAGGAAGTCGCGCAGTTCCTCCCTGCGGCGACCGGAGGCTGAGGCGGGGGTCTGACTGGCCATGCCGCCACGATATCCGCCGGCCTTCGGAGCGTCGCCGTCGGAGACCGGCGGTGGCGCGGAGGTCAGGCGACCGCGCCGGCCGAGCGCAGGGCCTCGATGGCGGCGTCGTCGCGTCCCAGCTCGCGCAGCACGGCGTCGGTGTGCTCGCCGAGCGCCGGGATCGGGTCCATGCGCGGCTCGGCGTCGGCGAACGTGATCGGCGGGAGCAGGGCCCGGATGCCGCCGACCGGCGAGCCCACCTCCCGCCACCGGTCCCGCTCGGCGAGCTGCGGGTGGGCGACGAGGCCGTGCCCGTCGTTCAGGGACGCGTTCGGCACTCCCGCCTCGTCGAGCCGCCGCAGCAGTTCCTCCCGTCCCATGCGGGACGTGACGCCCGCGACCAGCGCGTCCACCCTCTCCCGGTTGCGGACCCTTGCCCGATTCGTCGCGTATTCGGGGTCGGTCACGAGGTCGGGCCGCTCCAGCACGCCGGCGGCCAGCGCCGCCCAGCCGCGGTCGTTCTGGACGCCGATCACCACGTCCGCGCCGTCGGACGTCGGGTAGGCGTCGTACGGGGCGATCACGGGGTGGCTCAGCCGCGTGCGCGGCGGCGGGGAGCCGGTGTAGAGCGTCGTGTACATCGCCTGCCCCATCCACTCGGCGACCGCGTCGAACATCGTGATCTCGATGGACGCGCCCGCACCGGTCGCGCCGCGCCGCACGAGCGCGGCGAGCGTCCCGGAGAAGGCGTACATCCCGGCCGCGATGTCGGCGAGCGGCGAGCCCGCCTTGACGGGCGTCTCCGGCGTGCCGGTGACCGAGATCAGCCCCGCCTCGGCCTGGACCAGCATGTCGTAGGCGCGCTTGTCCCGGTACGGCCCCCGCGAGCCGTAGCCCGACATCTCGACCACGATCAGCCGGGGGTCGCGAGCGCGCAGCTCCTCGGCGCCGAACCCGAGCCGGGCGGCCGCGCCGGGCGCCAGGTTCTGCAGGAACACGTCGGCGCGCGCGACGAGGTCGGCGAGCACCGCGCGGCCCTCCTCGCGCTTGAGGTCGAGCGCGACCGACTCCTTCGACCGGTTGAGCCACGCGAAGTGCGTGCCGAGCCCGCCGCGCACGCCCGTGTCGTAGGCGCGGGCGAAGTCGCCGCCGTCGACGCGCTCCACCTTGATGACGCGGGCGCCCTGGTCGGCCAGCTGCCGCGTGGCGAACGGCGCCGCGACCGCCTGCTCCAGGGCGACGACGGTGATCCCCGCGAGCGGCGGTCCGGCGGCCGCACCGGTCACCGCTCCTCCAGCAGCCGGCGGCCGATGACCATCTTCTGGATGTCGGCGGTGCCCTCGCCGATCAGCAGCATCGGGGCCTCCCGGTACAGGCGCTCGATCTCGTACTCCCTGGAGTAGGCGTAGCCGCCGTGGATGCGGAACGCGTCCTCCACGACCTCCTTGCAGTACTCGCTGGCCAGGTACTTGGCCATCCCGGCCTCCAGGTCGTTGCGCTCGCCGGAGTCCTTGCGGCGCGCCGCCATCACCATCATCTGGTGCGCCGCCTCGACCTTGGTGGCCATCTCCGCCAGGCGGAACAGGACGGCCTGGTGCTCGGCGATCGGCTTTCCGAACGTCTCGCGCCGCCGCGCGTAGGCCAGGGCGAGCTCGTAGGCGCGGCGGGCCACGCCGCAGCCGCGCGCCGCCACGTTGACGCGGCCGACCTCGACGCCGTCCATCATCTGGTAGAAGCCGCGTCCGGGCGTCCCGCCCAGCACCTGCGCGGACGGGATCCGGTAGGAGTCGAAGAGCAGCTCGGTGGTGTCGACGCCCTTGTACCCCATCTTGTCGATCTTGCCGGGGACGGTGAGGCCGGGCGCGACCTCGCCGAAACCGGGCTCCTTGTCGACCAGGAACGCGGTCATGCCGCGGTGGCCGGCGGCGGGGTCGGTCTTGACCAGCGTCGCCACCAGGTTCGCCGAACCGCCGTTGGTCAGCCACATCTTCTGTCCGTCGATCACGTAGTCGTCCCCGTCCGGGACGGCGCGGGTCCTGATGGCCGAGACGTCCGACCCGCAGCCCGGCTCCGACATCGAGAACGCGCCCCGGATCTCGCCGGTCGCCATCCTCGGCAGGTAGTGCGCCCTCTGCTCGGCGGTGCCGTGCTGGGCGATCATCCACGCGACGATGAAGTGGGTGTTGACGATGCCCGACACGCTCATCCAGCCGCGCGACAGCTCCTCCACCACCAGCGCGTAGGTCAGCAGCGACTCCCCGAGCCCGCCGTGCTCCTCGGCGATGGTCAGGCCGAAGAGCCCGAGGTCCCGCATCCCGTCCACGATCGCCTGCGGGTAGGCGTCGGCGTGCTCCAGCCCGGTCGCGACGGGGAGGATCTCCTTGTCGACGAACGCCCGGACGGTCGCGATGATCTCCCGCTGCTCGTCCGTGAGCCCGTGGGTCTGCTGCAGCCTGCTCACGTCCCGGTCCTCCCTAGCGGCCCTCGAAGCGCGGCGGGCGGCGCTCGGCGAACGCGGCCCGGCCCTCGGTGAAGTCGGCGCTGGCGAACAGCGCGGTCTGCTCCTCCCGCTCCGCGTCCAGCAGGCGGTCCAGGCTCTGGTCGGTCCGGGCGAGGAGGCGCTTGGCCGCGGCGACCGACAGCGGGGCGAGCGCGGCGGCCTCGGCGGCGCGTTGCAGCGCGGCGTCCACGGCCGCGCCGGGCGGCGCCAGGGAGTCGGCCAGTCCGATCTCGTAGGCGCGCGGCGCGGGCACGGTCTGGCCGAACACCAGCATCTGCTTGGCGCGGCCCATGCCGACGCGCTGCGGGAGGGTCCAGAGCAGACCGCCGTCCGCGACGAGGCCGACCTTGCCGAACGCGGCGACGAACCGGGCGTCCTCGGCGGCGACCACGTGGTCGCACGCGGCGGCGAGGGACACGCCGAGCCCGGCGGCGGCGCCCTCGACCGCGGCGATGAACGGCGTCCCGCAGGTCGCGATGAGCCGGACGGTCTCGTGCACGGGGTCGAGCCGCGCCCGGACGGCGTCCGGTCCGGCGCCCGCCATCGAGCGGACGTCGCCGCCCGCCGAGAACGTCCCCGCCGCGCCGGTCAGCACCACGGCCCGGACGCCGGGGTCGTCCGCGGCGCGCCGCACCTCGTCCGCGAGCCGCTCGCGCATCGGGATGTCGATCGCGTTGCGGGCCTCGGGCCGGTTCAGCGTCAGCACCCGCGTCGCGCCGTGGTCGGCGGTGGCGACCACGGCGCCGCGCGCCGGTTCGGAGTCCCGGTCGTCCATCAACCCTCCTGGAAATTTTTTATACGATATGCGAGCCGGGAAGCCGGGGAAAGAGTCCCGGTGGATCAGCCGGGCTGCTCGTTCCAGAAGCCCTGCGCCTCCAGGTGCACCACGAGCAGCGTCCCCGCATGCCGGATGTGGGCGCGCATCGCCTGCCGCGCCGCGTCGGCGTCCCCGGCTCGCAGCGCGCCCAGCACGAGGTGGTGGTCGTCGACCGACGCCTGCGTCCAGCCCTCGATGCTGGAGTAGAAGCGGCGCGGGGCGTACCGCACCACGAGCTGGAGCAGCCAGGACGTCTTGGGCGAGCCCGCGCACAGGTTGACGATCCGGTGGAACTGGTGGTTGGCGCGCTCGATGGCCGCGGAGTCGCGGGCCTCGGACGCCTCCTCCAGGAGCGCCTGCGTGCGGTCGAGCGACTCCAGCTCCGCCTCGGTGATCCTTCCGGCGGCGCGGGCGGCCAGCTCGCCGGCGAAGTACGCCTGCGCCTCGAACAGGTCCTGGACGTCCTGGCGGGTGAGCGGCGCCGGCATGAACCCGCGGCGCGGCTCCAGCGTGACGAAGCCCTCGCCGCGCAGCGACAGCAGGGCCTCCCGGACGGGGGTCACGCTGATCCCGAGGTCCTCGGCGATGCGCTCGAGGCGGAGGAACTCCCCGTGCCTGACCTGGCCCGACATGATGAGTTCGCGGACGTAGGCGGCCACCTCGTCGCTCAGCTGGCGGCGCCGGCCGAGGGCCCGGTCACCGGAAAGTGCCACTCTCATCGTCTCCCGTGCGCCTGGTGGTGGGTTCACATTATGGACGGGCGGCGGCCCGCCCTCCCGTTGACAGCCGCTATTTTCCTATCAAATATATGAAACACAGAACCGGAGGGGGGTGGAGCCGTGTTCACGCTCAGCGACGAGGAGCGCGCCATCGTCGAGGTCGTCGCGGACTTCGTCGACAAGGAGGTCCGCCCGGTCGCCCGCGACCTGGAGCACGCGGGAACCTACCCCGCCCACCTCATCGACCGCATGAAGCGGCTCGGCGTCTTCGGACTCGCCGTACCCGCACCGTACGGCGACGCCAGCGTCTCCAAGGCCTGCTACGCGCTGGTCACCGGGGAGCTGGCGCGCGGCTGGATGACGCTCGCGGGCGCGTTCGGCGGGCACACGGTCGTCTCCCACCTGCTCGCCGTGTACGGCACCGAGGAGCAGAAGGACCGCTACCTGCCCCGGATGGCGACCGGCGAGCTGCGCGCCACGATGGCGCTCACCGAGCCGTCCGGCGGCTCCGACCTCCAGGCCATGGGCACGACCGCGCGCAGGGACGGCGACCGGTACCGCGTCGACGGCGCCAAGATGTGGATCACCAACGCGCGCACGTCCGGTCTCATCGCGCTGATGTGCAAGACCGACCCGGCCGCCTCGCCCCGGCACCGCGGCATCAGCATCCTGCTGGTCGAGAAGGGCCCCGGCCTGACCGTCTCCCGCGACCTGCCGAAACTCGGTTACAAGGGCGTGGAGAGCTGCGAGCTCTCCTTCGACGGCTACGAGGCGCCGCTCGACGCCGTCCTCGGCGGCGAGGAGGGGCGCGGCTTCGCCCAGATGATGCGCGGCCTCGAAGTCGGCCGCATCCAGGTCGCGGCGCGCGCCCTCGGCGTCGGGCGCGCCGCCCTGGAGGACTCCCTGCGCTACGCCCAGCAGCGCGAGGCCTTCGGCAAGCCGATCTGGCAGCACCAGTCGATCGGCAACTATCTCGCCGACATGGCCACCCAGCTGCGGGCGGCCCGGCTGCTCACCCTCGACGCCGCCGAACGCCTGGACGCGGGCGAGCGCTGCGACATGGAGGCCGGCATGGCCAAGCTGTACGCCTCGGAGGCGGCGATGCAGATCGCGCTCAACGCGGTCCGCATCCACGGCGCGGCCGGCTACTCCACCGAGTTCGACGTCGAGCGCTACTTCCGGGACGCCCCGCTCATGATCGTCGGCGAGGGGACCAACGAGATCCAGCGCAACGTGATCGTCCGGCAGCTCGTCGAGCGGCACCGGGCTTAGGGCCGGCGCCGGGCCTAGGGCGCCGCGGCCGGGTCCTCCCCCGCGCGGATCCAGTCGAACGTGCGCTCCACAGCGCGCTTCCAGTTGTCGTACTCGGCGGCCCTCCAGGCGGGCTCCATCGCCGGGACCCAGCGGGCGGCGCGGTGCCAGTTGCGGCGCAGCCCCTCCAGCCCCGCCCAGTACCCGACCGCGAGCCCGGCGGCGTAGGCGGCGCCGAGCGACACCGTCTCCACCACCATCGGCCGGGCGACCGGCACGTTCAGCACGTCGGCGACCATCTGCATGACCAGGTTGTCCGAGGTCATGCCGCCGTCGGCCTTCAGCTCCCTCAGCGAGAGACCGGAGTCGGCGTTCATCGCGTCCACGACCTCGCGGGTCTGCCAGGCCGTCGCCTCCAGTACGGCCCGCGCCAGGTGACCCTTGGTGATGTAGGAGGTCAGACCCACGATGATGCCCCGGGCCTCGCTGCGCCAGTGCGGGGCGAACAGCCCGGAGAAGGCCGGGACGATGTAGCAGCCGCCGTTGTCGCCGACGGTGCGGGCCAGCGTCTCGATCTCCGGCGCCGTGCTGATCAGCCCGAGGCCGTCCCGGAACCACTGGACCAGCGCCCCGGTGATCGCGATCGAGCCCTCCAGCGCGTACACCGCGGGCTCGTCACCGATCTTGTAGCCGACGGTGGTGAGCAGCCCGTTGTCCGACCTCACCGGCGTGGTGCCGGTGTTCATCAGCAGGAACGCGCCCGTCCCGTAGGTGCACTTGGTCTCGCCCGGCGAGAAGCACGCCTGCCCGAACAGCGCGGCCTGCTGGTCGCCGAGGGCGGCGCCGACGCGCACGCCGGGGAACACGCGGCGGGCCGTCCCGTAGGTCTCGGTGGACGACCGGATCTCCGGCAGCATCGCCTTCGGCACCCCGAAGAAGTCGAGCAGGCCGTCGTCCCAGGACAGGGTGCGCAGGTCCATCAGCAGCGTGCGGCTGGCGTTGGTCACGTCGGTCACGTGGACGCCGCCGTCGACGCCGCCGCTGAGGTTCCAGATCAGCCAGCTCTCCATCGTGCCGAACAGGACCTCGCCGCGCTCGGCGCGCTCCCGCAGGCCCGGCGTGTGGTCCAGCATCCAGCGCACGCGCGGGGCCGAGAAGTAGGTGGCCAGCGGCAGCCCGCTGCGCTCGGTGACCATCGCGGCGCCGGGGGCGCGGGCCAGCTCGTCCACGAGGGGGCCGGTCCGCATGTCCTGCCAGACGATGGCGCGGCCGATCGGGACGCCGGTCAGCCGGTCCCACAGGACGGTCGTCTCCCGCTGGTTCGCGATCCCGACCGCCGCGACCTGGCCGGGCGTCGCGCCCGCCTGGGCGAGCGCCTCCGGTGCGATGCGCTCGAGATTGCGCCAGATCTCCATCGGGTCGTGCTCGACCCAGCCGGGCTTCGGGAAGTGCTGCCGGTGCTCGCGCTGCGCCACCGACACCAGGCGGCCGCCGTGGTCGAACAGGATGCACCGGGTGGACGTGGTGCCCTGGTCGATCGACATCACGTACCGTTCGGTCACGGTCGGCCCCCTCCCCCGGGACGCGCCTCCCCGCGCCGCCGCGGCGGCGTCGGGACGGACGGCGGGGCGTCACCAGCGCGAGCCGCCGAGATCCCGGGAGACGGCGCGGGCGGCGTCGCGCACGTAGGCCACGAGCCTCGGGTCGGGGACGCGGCGGGAGTCGCAGATCCGCTCGACCGCGCCGGAGATGCCGATGGCCCCGACGACGAGCCCGCCGTGCCCGCGGATCGGGGCCGCGATCCCGGCCTCGCCGATGGACAGCTCCTCGGCCTCGGCGGCCCAGCCGTTCTCCCGGACGCGGGAGGCGGCCCGTGCGAGCTCCTTGGGGTCGGTGACGGTACGCCGGCAGTAGGACTCGAGGACGGTGTCGCGGATGGACGCCGCCGCGTTGGCGTCGTGCGCGAGCAGTGCCTTGCCGAGCGCGGTGGCGTGCAGCGGCAGCAGCGAGCCGACGTCCATGGCCTGGAGGGTGTCGTCAGGGCGGAACACGTGGTGGACGACCAGGACCTTCCCGTCCAGCAGCGTCCCGATCCGGACGGCCTCGCCGGTGCGCGAGGCGAGCGCGTCGGCCCAGTTGATGGCCCGGGACCGCAGCTCGTTGACGTCCAGATAGCTGGTGCCGAGGTGCAGCAGCGCGGCGCCGAGCTGGTACTTGCCCGTTCCGCCGTCCTGCTCGACGAAGCCGACGCGCTCCAGGGTGCGCAGGATGCCGTGCGCGGTGCCCCGGGCCAGGCCCAGCGAACTGGCGATCTCGCCGACCCCGAGCCGTCCCGAGCTCGCCGCCAGCAGGCGCAGGATCGCGGCCGCCCGCTCGATCGACTGCACAGGTCCGGGCATGGAGCCGATGGTAGGTCCACCGGCGACATGCCGACAATGTCGGCAGCCGCCGCGATCATCGTCCGATGCGTCCTGAACTGCCCGGATTGTGTGATCTGGTGCACAGGGTGGAGGGTAACCGCCGCCGCGCCGGGACGAAAGTGTTCGACATTGTCGGCAGGCTCCCGTTGTCAGGCGTTCCGTCCCGGCTTACCGTCCAGCCAGCCTCACGGGGCTCGCGTCCACCCCACCTCCCGAGGAGTACCCATGGCGGAACGCACCCGAATCCCCGCACTGGCCGGCGAGCTCGCCGCCGAGTTCGCCGGCACCCTGATCCTCATCCTGTTCGGCGTCGGCGTCGTCGC